>JAHBTM010000004.1 GCA_019638635.1 Ferruginibacter sp.
AACATCGTGACTCTTTGGTCTCGAAAATGGGGAGTATTATACTTGAGCGCAGGCAGCACAAGCATATTCTCTTAACGATTCCTCACTATTAACTCCACAAACTTTTTTATCTCTACATCTCCAATAATCACATAACGCTTTTTTACAATGTTGTACGGTTGGATTGAATAAGCTTGGTGGGAGTCTGTTTATCCATTTCAAGCAGTCAAGCTCAGTCATAGGGTCATTATCTAAGTAAACAACATTAGAACTATTATAATGCTTTACAATTTTATCTTGAATCTCCCTTTCTGAAAGTGTTTTATAGGATGATAAATTCGATTACACTAAACCATTTTTATCATAGCTCATAATAGTATCCTTATGTTGGAAAAATAGAAAACTCTTATTTAATTTTTTGTCAGATATCTCATGAATAATGAAGTCATTAAAAAGTCCCCCTGAATATGTAATGATTTCAAATTCTATTACATTTTTCTTTTTACAAGAAGAAAAAGCACTTATAAATAGAAGTGAAAGCAATATAATATGTTTCATAATGGATATTTAAAATGATCACATATAGGCATCAAATATTAGAATGGTTTGAGATTTTGACCTATAACAAATTAAAAAGTATAAACCTGATTTAAAGGTCATTTAACTCTAGAACCATTAAATAAATATGCTTAAATCAATTTATTACCTCATATTTATTAATAATCATTAACGGTGACATTCTTTTACCATCCTCCGTGTTGTTTGAGAGGACGAGTGGAAAAAATGTACAATAAATCTTGATTTTTGCATCAGACAGTTTCATTAATTCTTTCAATTCTATTTTATTACTGTCTTTAATATTAATCGGGAAATAGTATGACTCTGTATCTATTTTTACATTTACTGAACTTGAAAAGTTTGATTCAACAATTTCACCTTTTATGATTAAATTACCAATCAATTCTAACTCACTTTCTCTAGTTTTTCCAATACTTTTTATTTCACATACAATTGAAGTATCTTTTGAAGTTATATTGTTATTTGGTTCTTTTTGTCCATATGAATAAATCACGCCAAACAATAGTGTTAAGAA
Organism: Ferruginibacter sp.; assembly: GCA_019638635.1. GTDB lineage: Bacteria > Bacteroidota > Bacteroidia > Chitinophagales > Chitinophagaceae > Ferruginibacter. Next base: position 1,073 of record JAHBTM010000004.1, read on the forward strand.
CAGATATAGTTTCTTTTTCATAATGTTATATTATAAAGGTTTACTTTTTCTAATTTGTGTAACTTGATATGTTGAACCTTGAGCATATGGAGTCATTGATTTGCCTGTGATAGTATGATTCGTGTAGTCAACGTACAATTTATTTAATGAACTTGCCCCTCTAGCGACAGATGATGTAGAGTTATCGTAAAATGTAAAATAATTTCCACCAGAATCTGAGCCCATGCCAACAATAACTATGAAATGATCAGTGGTATTATCAGTATTAACATTTGGTGAGCCCGCCTCCTTATCAACACCCACAACAACAGGAATAGAATTCGTAATTGCATAAACAAGGTATGATATTCCTTCATCAAAATTAGATGAATTAACACCCCCGCTTTCAGTGTATATTTGAATAGTTTGGTTCGTATAATAATTAGAAAGTTTATATCCTGCTAATCTTATTTGCTCTTTACAGTAATCAAAACATTCATCATTAGGTGGTGAAAGTGAACCATAAGGAACAAATTGACTTTTAGGTATAATAGGAGAAACATGAGGCCACGGATCAATTAAATGGTTGTAACTTGAATAAGTTGTTTCGTCATATCCAAATAAAGAGTTATTGTCGGGATCATTTGCTTCTTCTTCTGATTTGTTATCAATATCACCATTTGTTAGCTCTTGTAATGGATTCCACCATGGATAAAACTCAGAGTATGGGCCTGAAGGATCATAACTTGGATGATCAGGATTTTCGTAATCATTTGAATATGTTGGAACGCCTGAGGAATTTAATCCTGCTGTACCTGCAGGAGCTCCCCAACCACCCTCCCACCACTCATTGGGAATATTGTTAGTTGAGGGGTCATCTCCAAAGTAACCGCCACCACCTTCAGGAATTCCATTGGGGTTTTCAGTTCCACCTGAGCCAATCGGCTCACAATGAATATGAATCCATGGATTTACTTCTACTGGTAAACCACCCTCGTTGTAAGTAACTACCATACGTATTTCACTAAAACATACAAAGTCATTTTCAATAGCTTCAAACAACCATTGTAACGGATGAACATATACAGTACCTCTAAATACTGTTTCAATTTCTGTACTATCCCTGTCATGAATGTTTTTTTCAAAAAAAGCAAAAAGTGACAAACTTGTCATAATATTTTCTTGAGCTTTTGTAGAATTAGTATTGATTTCAGCTAGAGTTCTTTTGTTATAAAGCCTATAAGAATAAAAGCTTGGATTATGTTGATATATCACCAAATATGCTGAAACTTCCATGTTTTCTTCATCAACAAACGGAACAAAAAGAACACTTCTTTCTACTTCTTCAAGTGTGCCTATAGTGTAGGTAGAGTCAAATCTTGTCAAATATTGATTTGGTGTATTAGTTGAAAATACAGTCTTCTCCCATTTAGGATAGCCGTTTATATTTACAAATTCTACAATATCATTTATAAATCTTTTTTCCTTTTTTAATGATAGTGCGGCGTTTCTAACTAAAGTTGGTGCGTTGTTAAGTTGAAAAAAACGATCACTCACTTTTCCCTTTTCAATACCCAATTTATCAGAATAATCAAATTTTTTACAGCCAAACATACAAATAACTAAAGCGAACAGGATATAAATTAATTTTCTATGCATAACGTAAATTTTATGTTTAGGTTTTAATGAATAAACTTTAAATGTCATGATTTCGTTTTGGTAAAATGGCATCATGAATGTATATAAATTTTACTTAATAAAAAAAATAAATAACATATGTGCTATTACACCTATAAATTTACTTGAATAAAAGTACAGTCAGCTTTAAAAACTCTGTAAACATTATCACGAATTCCACGAATAGAAATATATGGTACCGGGACACAGGGACGCTCCGAAACAAATGGAAACTTTATGTTTAACTTTTTCTCTAGTACATATACAAAAAGAAAGAAATCAGAGCTATGTAATATAAAAAGTGAATCATTGTTATTTATGTTAAATCCTGCATGTTCCTTTTGAAAATGATTTATCCCATTTAAAAAGAAGTTATCATTAGTCTCCCTTGTATCATCTGCAAGATTAAAGCGAGAGTTAGGTTTATTTTTTAATCTCTCTTTTAGACTCTTATAGTTCTTAGAAATTTTTGCTCTGTCATATTTGTAAACCATCAATCCACTCGTCACAAACAAAGAGGTGTCTTGACCCAAACATTTCATTGAAATAGGAAAGAATATAAGAATTATTAACCGCATAATCATAGTTTAAATATTTTTCCAACAGTCCCCTCTTTCAATTTACCATTTCTTCGTAGCCGAGTCTCAATCAAGGCGTTGTGCGTTTGTTTTTGACTCGGCGGCATTGGTTTTCCAAACCGTTATGCGGTTGGTCTTCTTGGAACACCAACGGTGGCAAAGAAAAAACCCCTCAGGAACAGCGAGTCCCTCTTTACTGACTATCTACTCAGATGATAAACCGGGTGGAGGAGACTCGTCTGGGAAGAAAGGATTCCCTAGGGCCGGCATACCCCCAAGCCCGTTTCAAAGTTCGGAAAAATGTTGCTTCATGTCAATTCCCCAGATGAGGGTTAAATCGGGTACAAAATTGTATTGTTTTATGCTTCAATAAAAGCGATAGGAAACCTGACCAAATGCTATCACACAAAATGTCGTATTCACTAAACCGATCCCGAAGTGGTGAGATAATGATTTCGTTTAACTTTTATTGATTCGTTTCAAAGCCGATTCACATGAGCTTGTTGCGCACGATGAATATTCGAAATATAGTGAATGCAATCTCCCTTTCTTCATAGCCGAGTCTCAATCAAGGCGTTGTGCGTTGGCTTGTTTTGCTGTTGGTCTCTTGCTTGCGCGCCTAGTCATACACTCAAGACGCAACAGCGGCATGTGGCTTTTCGTTTTACCGGAACACATACAAATTAACTATGGCACGGATACGCTAAGCTGCATAATCTTAGTCGCATATCCGCGCCAGTGTGGTCAACGTTTCTGTCAAACTCACATCCGCCAATTCACAATAATGAAGCATTGGGATATGACGCATGTTCATCTGCAATATAAAACTTTGCGGAACTATGCTTTATACAATAACATACGGCGAGTGCCACAAAGCCCGCACTCAAGGCTGTCTGACACTCGCCTTTGAAATAATGAACTGATACGCTACTTTACACAGCCTCAGCCGCATATCCGCGCTAGTTAAATACTCACACCTGCACCCAAATTCCATCATCTTCTTTTATCGGATATGTTTTTAGAAAATATCCTTCCCCACTACAGTTGTAGCCGTTCTTCATGGTGAACTTGTACCGATGCAACGGGCAAACAATATTGCCTAAGGCATCTACATAACCGGCTGATAATTTTCCTCCGGCATGTGGACACTTATCATTAAATGCAAATAACACATCGTTATGCACCGCAATACAAAGGTGTTTTCCCTTCACCTGAAGCGCCGCGGGATGTTGCTGAAACAACTCCGCACGAGACTCTGCTACCTTATACCATTGTTCCATCAATAAAAATATTCTGATTTGTATGGATAACGCACCCTGTACATTTCTCGCACGTTGTTTAATATGGTTTGGCGCAACGTATCCACATTCGTTCTTTGCGTGGCGGAGATGAACACACAGTTCCCCTTAGTTTCCTCCACCCAACGCGATTTTAATTCACGCAGTATATCCTGCTTTACATCTTCTTCCAGCCATTCATCAAACGTAACTTGTTCGTACTGATCCAACTTATTGAATACCGTAATGGTTGGTTTTTCTCCGGCTCCCAATTCAGCCAGGGTTTTGTTCACCACCTGCAACTGCTCCTCATACTGCGGATGTGAAATATCTACCACATGTATTAATATATCCGCTTCTCGCACTTCATCTAAAGTACTTTTAAAACTCTCCACTAAATGATGGGGTAATTTTCGGATAAACCCTACCGTATCACTCAATAAAAAAGGGGTTTGTCCCAACACTACTTTTCTGGTAGTGGTATCCAGTGTGGCAAATAATTTATTCTCAGCTAATACTTCACTCTTACTGAGTAATGTCATTAAAGTGGATTTGCCCACATTGGTATATCCCACCAATGCTACGCGTATAAATTCTCCGCGCTCTTTGCGTTGTGTAAATGCCTGCTTGTCAATTTCGGCTAACCGTTTCCGTAACAAACTGATTTTATCTTTCACCAAACGACGGTCGGTTTCAATTTCCGTTTCACCCGGACCACGCGTACCTACACCACCTCCCTGCCGCTCAAGGTGCTTCCACATACCACGCAACCTGGGCAGTATATACTGATACTGTGCCAACTCTACCTGCGTTTTGGCTTGTGCGGTTTGGGCGCGGCTTGCAAATATGTCGAGGATTAAATCACTACGGTCAATTGTTTTTTTCTTAATCGCATTTTCAATGTTGATGATTTGTGCCCCGGTAAGTTCATCATCAAAAATCACCAAATCAATATCTCCACGCTTAATAATATAGTCTTTGATTTCCTCCAGCTTACCTTTCCCGAGAAAAGTTTTACTATCGGGCCGCTGCATTTTCTGCGTAAACCGTTTAATGGTAACCGCTCCGGCAGTTTCAGCTAAAAACTGTAATTCATCCAGGTATTCCTGTACCTGTTGTTCGGTTTCATCTTTCTTCACCATACCAACCAGAATGGCGCGCTCCTCTTTTTGTATATGTGCCTTTTTTTCTATCAACTTGTTCCTGTTATGAGGATATAAAAATAAAGCGTTCCAAATTACCGGAACGCCTACAATTCGTTTTATTTCTGATTATTGTTTTGCCGTTTCCTGTGGCAGCCATTTTTGAAGCACTTCACAATTATGATATTGCTTATCCACCATGATATGATAGGTTTTCACTTTTTCGGAAAACCATTTATCAAGCGCTTCATCCTTTTTAATTTCCAAAGCCCTCTGTGCAATCTTGCTGTAATCATCTTTCAGGTTTTCAACATGTGGTTCACTCTTCGATTTAAGATACACAATACGTACACCGCGGCGGCCGCGTTCATCGGTATATTCCACGGGTTGAGAAAATTCTCCGGGCCGAAGTGTTGCAATCACCGGAATCATGGATTTATCCAGTTCATCAATCGTTAAAAAAGACCCATTTCGACCCATCAGCATACCGGCTGTAAACTTGTGCATATCATCTTCACTGTATCGGGCTACAGCCGTACCAAAATCAATGGTTCCTGCAATAAGCATCGAACGGACACTGTCCATTTTTTCCATTCCCGACTTAATCTCCACCTGGGTTACTTTAGGAATTTTCAGGATGTGCCTTACCACAGCCTCATCGCCCATACGGCTTTCCAGTTTAATGATGTGGTAACCGAAACGGGTTTTAAACGGTTGGCTCACCTGGCCTTCTTTGAGTGTAAATGCTTTCGACAACCAAACCGGATCCAGATCGCGCTGCGTACGGTTGATTTCATACATTCCGCCACGGTCTTTACTTCCGCCATCTTCCGTGTGCATGTTGGCCAGCACGCCAAAATCTCTTCCGGCTTCTGCCTGCTTGCGTATATCACTCAATTGTTCAATGGCATACTCTTCCACATCTTTTGATGCTTTGGGGAAGATGATGATTTGCCCGATCTCCAGCTCCGCTTCATACAACGGCAAACTATCGATTGGAATTTTATCAAAATATGCCTTCACTTCCTGCGGTGTGATGCGGATACCATCCACAATTTTATTGCGCATGGATTCTGCCAGTTTTCTTTCCCTAAAACTTTCTTTAAAATCTTCTTTAATCTGATACACAGACCTTCCTGCTACGCGTTCCAGTTCATCTTTTGAACCATAGGCATTGATGAACCCCCTGATCTGGTTTTCGATAGATGTTTCCACTTCTTCTTCTGAAACAGGAATAGAATCTTTTTCAGCCTGCAGCACCAATGCTTTCATCCCCATAGATTGTTCCAGCACCAAACATTCGGCATTTTCGGGTACCGGTACACCTTGTCGCTGCATATCCAGTATGGTATTATCTACATCACTTTGCAGTATCACTTTGTTACCTACCACCGCAATGATTTTGTCTGCCACCACTTTATAGGGTTGAGCATACAACATAGTTGCAGCAAGGATAATACACAGGGTTAAAAAAGATTGCTTCATGTGTTCCGTTATCTTATAATGTACGTTTAACTTCCACTTCTTCGAATGCTTCTACAATGTCGCCGATTTTTATATCGTTGTAGTTGCGTATTACCAAACCGCACTCCATGTTAGAAGATACCTCTTTCACATCATCACGGAAGCGTTTCAAACTTGCCAGTTCACCCGTGTAAATAACGATGCCGTCTCTGATTAAACGCACGCGGTTGTTGCGGGCAATTTTACCATCGAGTACATAACATCCTGCCACGGTTGCTTTATCGAAGCGGTAGGTTTCACGTATCTCAACGTTACCGAGTACTTTATCTTCCACAGTGGGCTCCAGCATACCTTCCATCGCGCTCTTAATTTCTTCGATGGCGTTGTAAATGATGGAGTATGTTTTAATTTCGATGGATTCGGTTTCAGCCAAACGTGCAGCCTGAATAGAGGGCCTTACGTTAAAGCCGATGATAATGGCATCCGAAGCATTGGCGAGTGTAACATCGCTTTCGGTGATAGCACCCACGGCTTTGTGAATCACTTTCACCAGAATTTCTTCCGTGCTGAGTTTTTGCAGTGAATCACTCAGGGCCTCTACGGAACCATCCACATCCCCTTTAATAATAACATTCAGTTCTTTAAAGTTTCCGAGAGCCAAACGACGACCGATTTCATCGAGTGTAATATGTTTCTTCGAACGAATACCTTGTTCGCGTAAGATTTGTCCGCGTTTGTACGCCATCTCTCTTGCCTCTGCCTCATTCTCGTACACTTTAAATGTTTCACCCGCCTGTGGTGCACCGTTCAATCCCAGAATCAATACCGGGGTAGAAGGCGGTGCCGCATCGCGTTTTTGATTACGTTCGTTGTACATGGCTTTCACTTTTCCAAAAAACTGGCCAGATACAATCATATCGCCGGTTTTCAATGTACCATTTTGTACGAGGATGGTTGCCACATAGCCGCGACCTTTATCGAGTGATGCTTCAATAACTGTACCGTTGGCGGGGCGGCTCGGATTTGCTTTCAACTCGAGGATATCGGTTTCGAGCAATATTTTTTCGAGGAGCAAATCTACATTCATTCCTTTCTTGGCGCTTATTTCCTGGCTTTGATATTTACCACCCCAGCTTTCCACCAATATATTCATACCGGCTAATTGCTCTTTAATTTTTTCGGGGTTGGCACCGTCTTTATCCATTTTATTCAGCGCAAAAATCATGGGTACACTTGCTGCCTGTGCATGGGAAATAGCTTCCTTGGTTTGGGGCATCACGGCATCATCGGCAGCAATCACAATCACGGCAATGTCGGTAACTTTAGCACCACGGGCACGCATAGCCGTAAATGCTTCGTGGCCCGGTGTATCAAGGAACGTTATGGCTCTGCCATCTTTTGTTGTTACCTCATAAGCACCGATGTGCTGGGTAATTCCACCCGCTTCACCGGCAATTACATTAGCATTGCGGATATAATCGAGCAAGGATGTTTTACCATGGTCAACGTGACCCATGATGGTAACGATAGGTGCACGTGGGATGAGGTTTTCGGGATCGTCTACAAACTCTTCTTCTTCCAGATCTCCGGCATCATCCACTCCAATAAATTCTACTTCGAATCCAAATTCAGATGCCACTAGTTCAATCACATCTGCTTCGAGGCGTTGGTTGATGGACACCATAATGCCAAGACTCATACATTTACTGATGATATCGGCAAAACTTACATCCATTAAGCCGGCCAGTTCACTTACGGTAACGAACTCGGTTACCTGTAGTTTATTGTTATCTCCTTCTAGGCCTGTTTTTTCCGCCATTTCTTCACGCTTGGCTCTTCTGAGTTTCGCTTTAGCGCTTTTCCCCCTGCCGGTATTGCCGGCCAGTTTAGCCTGGGTTTGCTTGAGTTTATCCTGAATTTCTTTTTCGTCGATAACGCGTTCTTCTCTTTTCGGCGCACCGGTACGTGGTTGGAATCTGTTTCCACCGGCACCTGGGGCTCCGGGTCTTGAACCGGGTCTTTGAGGTGATCCTGCAGGACCCGCCTTCTTAACCGGAATGCGTTTGCGTTTTGATTTTTCATCTTCCCTTTTCGGACGCGTATCGCTTTCAATCGGTAATTCAATTTTTCCAAGAATTTTCGGACCGGTGAGTTTAGCTGCCTGAATATTTTCAATTACCGGTGGCAGATCAGCAGGGGTTGGTGCCTTGGGTACTTCCGGTATTAGCGGTGGTACTTCTGCTACCGGGGCGGAAGGCGCTTCGGTAGTTTCCGGTGCAGATGTTGCCTCCGGAGCGGGTTCTTCTGCTGCCTTCTTTGTTGTTTTCTTTCCTTTTGGCTGATTGATAGCACCCAGGTCAATTTTTGTAACCACTTTGGGTCCTTCCAGTTCCGGAGCGTCAATTTTCGTAACCGGCGGTGTGGTACTTTCAGGAACCTCGATTGGTGTAACGGGTGCTTCCGGTACTGCCGGAGGTGCTTCTTCTACCGGTGGTGGTGGCGGTGGCGGTGCCACGGTTTCTACTTCATCTTTCTTCGCTTTTACTTTCTCTTCTTTCTTACGAATAGAAAGGTCTTCTTCGTCTTTTTTCTTCTTGGCATCGGCTGCGCCTTTTGGCAAATCAATCTGTTCTGCCTTTTGCCGGGCTACCTTATCCTGCTGAAACTCTTGTTGCAGCACGCGGTACATGTCTTCCGACAGTTTAGACGAAGGTTTTAAATCCTCCGTACCGAAACTTTTAGACACGAGGAAATCGATCAGTGTTTGAGTACCGATATTAAATTCCTTGGCCGCGGCCATCAACCTTGGGGTTTTTACTTCTGACATTCTGAATGGATGTAGTAATGCCATCCCTACGGATGCAAAACTCGTTTTTAATAATTAACCTATGCTCATTTTAGCATTTCATAAACCTTATTCCCTGTCGAACTCTTCCTGCAATATTCTCCTGACGTCTGCCACGGTTTCTTTTTCCAGGTCGGCACGTCTTTCAATTTCTTCTGCAGATAAATCAAGTACAGAGCGGGCGGTATCGCAACCAATTTTCTTGAGTGCGTCAATTACCCAATCTTCAATTTCATCTGCAAATTCATCCAGGTCGATATCAAAATCTTCTACTTCACCTTCATTATCCCGGAACACATCAATCTGATATCCGGTTAATTCGCAGGCGAGTTTAATATTCACTCCGCGGCGGCCAATAGCAAGAGAAACCTGGTCGGGCTTCAGATACACACTGGCATGTTTCGTTTCGGAGTCTAATTCCATGCTGGTGATTTTGGCCGGAGTAAGAGAGCGCTGTATCAGCAACTGAATGTTGTTGGTCCAGTTGATGACATCAATGTTTTCATTTTTCAACTCACGTACAATACCATGGATACGACTACCTTTCATACCTACGCAGGCACCTACCGGATCGATACGGTCGTCGAAACTTTCAACAGCTACTTTTGCTCTTTCGCCCGGTTCACGTACAATTTTCTTTACTACGATCAATCCGTCGAAAATTTCAGGCACTTCAATCTCCAGTAATTTTTCGAGGAACATCGGGCTGGTGCGCGACAGGATGATAACGGCCTGGTTGTTTTTTAGTTCAACATTTTTAACTACTGCGCGTACATTTTCTCCTTTTTTGAAGAAGTCTGATGGAATTTGCTCTGATTTAGGTAACAGCATTTCATTACCGTCTTCATCCAGGATCAGAATTTCTTTTCTCCATACCTGATACACCTCTCCACTAACGATTTCGCCTATACGATCTTCATATTTTTTAATGAGGATATTTTTCTTCAGGTCGTTGATGCGGGCTGCGAGTGTTTGTTTACCTGCTAAGATAGCGCGGCGTCCAAACTCTTTCTGGATATCTACTTCTTCATACAATTCTTCTCCCACCTGGTAATCGGGTTCAATCTTAATGGCGTCTTTGTATTCAATTTCGGTGAGTGTATTGTACAAATCATCATCTTCCACAATGGTTCGGCGGCGGAAAATTTCGAGGTCACCTTTTTGGTCGTTCACGATTACGTCGAAGTTTTCATCGCTTCCGTATTTTTTGCGGATGAGCGTTTTAAAAACATCTTCCATCACCTTCATCAGGGTAGGACGATCAATGTTTTCGGCTTCCTTAAATTCCTGAAAGGAATCTATCAAATTTATACTTGCCATATCGGTGCCGGATGCTTAACCCCACCGGCCGGGATTTTTTAATGATGAATTAAAATTTGATCTGAACTATTGTTTTCAGGATTTCGCCCCAAGGGATGATTTCCTGTTTGGTTACTGCTTTTTTATTTTTTCCTTCGGTGAATTCAAGGGTGATGCTGTCGTTTGTAACAGCGATCAGTTTTCCAGTTTTTATCGATTGATCCAACAGAGTTACCTCCACCTCGCGCCCGGTGTTTTTAACATACTGGCGTGGCAGTTTAAGAGGTTCATCCACACCCGGACTGGAAACCTCCAGCGAAAAGTCGCCTTCGGGATACATTCCTGATTCTTCCACTGATTTGTAGAGCGCCCGGTTGATGCGGATACATTTTTCGATTCCCAATCCTGAATCGGCATCGAGATACACCTTGATGTTGTTGGTAGGTTTGATGCCAATGCTAACCAGAAACACATCCTCCGTGAGGAGCGGCTCCAGTAAATGGGAGATTTTTTCTATTTGTTCGTCTTTCGTCATGTTTGTAAACAGCAGAAGGGAACGCCTCCGTTCCCTTCTTTAATCCTTTTTTCCGCTGCAAAGATACGTAAACTCTACACATGGGCAAAATTCTTCTCTTGAATTACCCGTAAATTTTAACGGGGAAGTTCGCCGGGGCGCAATAATTTTGCAGGATGAACATCTTTAAGTTAGCGCTGCAGCTTTTCCTGTTATATATATTATATAAGTTCATTTTTCATTTTGTGATTCCGGTGTACCGCAACACCAAAATAATGAGTCGTAAAATGAGGGAGATGCAGGAGCGGATGGATCAGCAGCGTCAGGGGCCGGCGCCCGAGCAGCCGGTGCAGAAAAAACCAGCACCCACCGGAGAATACATTGATTACGAGGAAATTAAGTAATCAAAACTTTCTTCCACCCATTCCTTGTCTTTCAATAAATGTGCATGGATACCCAGTTCCTGAGCGGCTACAATATTGGGTTGTGAATCGTCGATAAAGAGGGTTTCGTTCGCCTGAATTCCGGCATCGTCCAGTACAAATTGGTACACTTCCCTGTAAGGTTTTCTGAGGCCGATTAAATGGGAGTAATAGCATTTATGAAAAAGCGGGTCGATGGCGTTCAATCCGGTTTGTTCCTGTAAAATGGAATCGAATTTTCGTTTATGGATGATATTGGTATTACTTAGCAGGAAGATATTGTAATTCGGTTTGAGTTTTTCCAGGAATTGCAGGCTGGGAATCCTGAAATTGAGCAGCATGGCGTTCCAGGCCACGGTAATTTGATTTCGGGTGATTGCGTTTTGAGTACTATGGATAAGGGTTTGGTAAAAGGTTTCTTCTGAGATGTGTCCGGTTTCCAGTTGTTCGAACAGGCGATTGGCTTTAAATTGAGAGTACATTTCTTCAAAGTTTGGAAATCCCAATTGTTGAAACGCCTGAATGGTACGTTGGTAGTTTATGTTGATTAACACGCCGCCCAAATCGAACACTATATTTTTAGGATGCATTTTTGCGTTAAAGTTTCAGCAAATATCTGTTTTTACTTTACTTTTGCAGCCGGCATTTATGAAAGTAGGTGCTTTCGGGCCTATAGCTCAGTTGGTTAGAGCACCTGACTCATAATCAGGTGGTCCCTGGTTCGAGCCCAGGTGGGCCCACATAATAATCAAGCACTTATAACAAAATCTGTTGTAGGTGCTTTTTTATTTCCAAGCAGTTTCCAAGCAAAAAAGCAGGAAATGGACTCATGGATGATAGGAATTAAAGTTTTTATAGCAATGAAAAAATAATTGGGTTAGCTAAAGAATCTAATTAAATGAACTAGATTTTAATTCAAACTACTACAGCAAGTTCACTTGTACATTATGATTAGAAAGTAATAGTTAGTATATATTGGGCATCCAAAAAGTAGTTACTCCCGGCATTGAATATATGTATTATTAAATGGCACGATTGTCTTGTACACTTCCATTTACATACTAACAAGGAAATTATAAGATAGAAAATGAATCACCAATTACAAGATTGAATACAAAGAATCACAAGCGCTTTATATTTCAACTATACCTCTTGCACAATTTGTACGCAACTATTTATGAATCAAAAATCTGTTGTCAATTATTTTATCATTAAAAGAAAATATTTTATTTAAAGCGAATTATTTTATTCAAAAAATAGAGTTTTTATTTTATTACAACTGTAAAACTATTGCTTGAAACATAACAGTAGCGTTTGTATATACGAAAATAATTTGAATAAAAAAGGGGAAAAAACCCCGTGAAAAATAATCGCAGTATACCTATCTTCAACTTGTGAAATGAAAATGTGATAACAGCGTATTTCATTCGATCCAATATCAATTTTCTCTATCCGTTTCCTACCTACAAGTTTAACACCCTAACAAATTAACACCTCTTATCCTTTGGGGATAAGCGTATTCTTGATTGTAGTTTGATAAAATTAAATTCTAATAAATGAGACAAACCCTCTTGTTGAAGATGTGTGCAATATTGGTATGCTTCTTCCTATCTAAAGTATCTTATGGTTCGCACTTCAAAGATGATACACCTTTTCAAGTTTATCAGAATGTTCCTGTTGGAACGAAAATGAGTGATTCGAGTGCAACAGTTTCTATTTCCAGTTCACAAATTCAGCAAAGTATCATTCCTGCTATAAAATCAATTCTAACGGCAACGGTAACGGGTAGTGGAATTACCATAATGACTGGTCAACGTAATTATTTAATGTTCACTGTAGTTCACAACAGTGATACATTATCTGTAGCAGTGGAGTTAATAGAGCTATCAGGAAGCCTCTCCTTTAATGCAACCAAGGGATTAGGCATTCATGTTTGTAAGAAAGTTGGTTCATGTTCTGATTGTTTATACGTTCGAAATAAACAAGATAGAATAATTGGATGCTCATGTAGTGCAGTGCCTCAATCTGATAATTGGGAATGCAATCATAGATATGAAAAATCAAAAAATCAGTAATCATTTAAACTTATGAAGATGAAATTAATATTAACAGCACTCATTGTTTGTTTTTCAGCAAGTATCTGTAATGCACAAATTGAGAATACAGAATGGAAGGAAGACGAAAAAATTGGTATTGGTACAACTACTCCCGAAGAAAATTTGGATGTACATGGAGTTTTACAAATTCGTAGGCAAAGCGACGATGCTTTCACTAATTCTGGGATTTTAAGTTTTCAAAGTGTTGATGTTGGAAATGAATTTAGAAATTGGTATTTACAAAGTATGAATGACCATACCGAACAACCAATCTTCACTATTTATCAAGAACAATATGTTCCTCGATTTGAAATAAGACCATATGTTGGATGGACTTTTTATGACGAAGAAGGAGATCCGGAAATTTATTCTGATGGTGTAGTAGGCGGAGGTATTTATATACCCGGGTCAGTATCTGTTGGTGATTTAAGCGTTAGTTCATTTACTGTACATTATTTAACCTCAACTATATCTAGTTCACCTACTTTTCAGTATAATGATAACCAACTTACTTTTAACAACCCATACCTTAACTATCGTGCTAAGGGTGGATCAACCGTTACAAATGCAGCCCACAACTTTACAGTATTAACACCTTTAACTCAAGCGAATTCTAACATTGCTGCCTTTTCAAATGGTGATTCTACATTAGTGAGAATTGATAAGGATGGTCACTTCATTAGCACAAAGGATATCTCTACTACCAGTAAAGTTAAGATTGGTACAGGAACTATAGATATAGGCACACATTCATTAGCTGTGAATGGGTCTGCTATTTTTACCAAAGCGCATGTTAAGCTATCCGGTAATTGGCCTGATTATGTTTTTGAACCTGAGTATAAATTACCCACTCTAAAATATATTGAAGCTTACATCAACAAGTATAAGCATTTACCTGACGTACCTTCTGCTAGTGAGGTTGAACAGAATGGAATTGATTTGGGAGAAAACCAAGCAATTCTGCTAAAGAAAATTGAAGAACTCACATTGTATATTATTGAACAAGAAAAACGCATTGAAAAGTTAGAAGCAAAATTGAACAAGCTTTAAAGAATGCGTCTTCAATACATTATATTATCCTTGCTGTTCATATTGCTTGCGCATACAATTATTGCGCAGCAAGACACTTTACAACTACCGGTTGTGCCATCACTTCCACAGGTTGGTATTCCTGATGTTACCACTGTACCTGTTAAGTATTTAAAGTCCATCGATGATAAAATGGATACCTATCAAAATCGTATCAGCAAAAAGACGCTCAAAACATTATCAAAGTTGAGTAAATGGGAAATTAAATTAAAAAGAGCGTTGGATAAAGCAGATCCATCTTTATCACAAAAGCTATTTGCTAGTTCTAAGGTTTCGTTTCAACACTTGTTACAACAATACCAAAAGGGAGAGGCAATAGTTTCAAAGCAAAGATCAACGTATGATGGATATCGCGATAAGCTGACTACCCAATTAAATTATTTAGATGCACAGAAAGAAAGTTTTGAAAAATCTGTTTCAGGTAAAATCGCTGAAGTGAACACTAAAATGGAAGAGGTTAACAAGCAAGCTGAAGAAGTAGATGCATTGGATGATTTAATTCAAAAAAGGAAAAAGGAATTACTAGAAGCTTCATTAAAAGCGCTCAGCAAAAACAAATATGTAGCTAAGATAAATAAGGAGACTTGGTATTATCGTGAAACATTAAAAAATTACAAGGATATATTTTCTACACCAGGTAAAGCAGAAAACACTGCCAAGGCTGTTTTGAATAAGATACCTGCGTTTAAAGAATTTACTCGTAAGAATAGTATGTTGGCTTCTCTGTTTGGTTCTGCTAATTTAAACACAAGCACAGCAAGTGTTGCGGGATTGCAAACACGCGCTCAAGTTAGCACTCTTATTAATACTCAATTATCCTCGGGTGGACCAAATGCAACACAATTGTTTCAGCAGAATATGCAAGAAGCACAAAAGCAGTTGAATGTTTTAAAAAGCAAATTGAATAAGCAGGGAAATTCCGGATTTAGCGAGATGCCTGATTTTAAACCCAACACTCAGAAAACTAAAACGTTTAAACAACGGTTGGAATATGGCTTTAATCTTCAATTTGGTAAACAAAACAGATGGATGCCTAACTCTTCTGATGTGGCTATGACTATTGGTTATAAGCTAAATGATAAAAGCGTTGTGGGTATAGGAGCTTCTTATAGAATTGGAATAGGGTCTATTCAAAAAATACGGATTACACATGAAGGTTTAGGATTGAGAAGTTTTATTGATTGGAAATTGAAGAAGCAATTCTTTGTTTCCGGAGGCTTTGAATTGAATCACAATGCAGGATTCCAAAATGTGAATGAATTGAAGAACATGAACATGTGGCAAAAATCCGGATTGCTAGGTATTACTAGAAAAATACCCATCAAAACAAAGTTCAGTAAATCAACCAAAGTACAATTACTGTACGATTTTTTACACAAGCAACACACACCTGTAACACAACCTGTTTTGTTTAGGGTGGGATATAATTTTTAAAATAATCAGAGGTTATGAAATTTATATTGATTTTTATTTTCTGTTTATCTCAAATTTGTTGGAACTCCATTTCATCAAACGCACAAATAGTGCCTACTCCTGCAATAAATGGCGCTATTGCATCTCCATCTAATTATAATGTGAGCGGTAATTCAGGATATTTCAATTTAGGTAGTGAAATTAATTATACAGGAAGCAAGCAAATAACTATTCCAATTTATAACTCAACTGTTAGTGGCTATAGTTTACCTATAAGCATAAGTTACGATGGATCAGGTGTAAAATTAAAGGATGTTGCAACTTCCGTTGGATTGAAATGGCAGCTAAATGCAGGAGGAAAGATTTCAAGAAGTGTTCAAGATATTCCAGATGAAGGTACAATACTCAAAAGAAGTAGACTGATGCTTTATTATTTAGATAACATAGACATCGATGATAAAATTGATAATATAAACAATCAAAATAACGAAACGAATGCAACTCGAATTAATGAAGTGTACGATAATTATGATTTAGAACCAGACATATTTTCATATAGTATTAATGGGATAAGTGGAAGCTTTGTTCTTGACAATAATGCTGTCGTTAGACATTTAGGATATTCAAATAATATAGTTGAAGTCAACGTGCAAGACAATGGATACAATAACCCATTTTCAATAATTGGTTTTAAAATCACAGATGAAAATGGGATTATTTATATTTTAGATGTTGTTGGAAAATCCGTGATTGATTCATATGGGTGGGGTGCATACTCGACTGCAACAACTTATCAAAATTACAATGTTTCTAAAGTTGAATTTAATTCTGAATGGTATTTATCAAAAATAATTTTGCCAAATAGCGAAGAAATAGACTTTCAGTATGAAGATGAAAATTATCTTCTTCCAAATATTGATTCGAAGTGGGGTAAAGGTTGTAATACAAGTTATGGTAACTGCGATGGTTTTTTTGGGTCAGGTAATCCCGGGAGTATAATTGTTTCAACAGATTCAATATATGGAAAGAGAGTTTCCTTGATTGAAAGTTCTATTCATAAAATAGAGTTTATATCACAACAAACACCTCGTGAAGATCTTTCAAACACATATGCGCTTCATAATATTGTTTTTGTTGATAAAATTAACTCTAATGATATAGTAAAAAAGTTTCAATTTAATTTCTTTTATACCAATCCAAATGCAAATGATATTCATGAAAAGAGATTAATGCTATGTAGTATTGATGAGTTACATTTTTCTAATAATCAAACTATAAACCGGAATATTTACTCTTTTGATTATAACATGGATTACTCAATGCCGTCAAGATTATCTGAAGAATATGATTTTTGGGGATATTATAACGGTCAATCACTTTCGTTTAGTTTCCCCACACTTTATGTATATCCTGATGAAAATGGAATTGATAAATATAGAATTTATCCTAAGTCAAATTACACTGGAACAACATTTATTTTGGATGGAGCCAACAGATTACCAGATTCCGAAAAAATATTAACTTATTCTATAAAATCAATCGGACATGTTACGGGTGGAAAAACTTTATTAGAATTTGAGCCTAATGAATTTTTTTATGATGGTGAAAATAGGCTAGGAAATGGTCTTCGGATAAAAAAAGTTATTCAAAATGATGGTATATCAAATGATAACAATCTTGTTACTTTATATGAATATACTAAGTCAAATAGTATAAATGAATCAAGTGGATGGCTCATAAACCTACCTCAATATGCAATTCCCAACAATTCGCATCCATACGGTGGAACTTTACAAAACCCAACAATTCAATGCTTAAATTTTGATGAATTGGATGAGGACTATTACACCTATTTTTTAATGCGTTTATCTGATCCATATTTAAATTCTAACGATATTACACAAGGTTATTCAGAAATAACAGAAAAGCATTTAGATGGTAGTAAAATTGTAAGAAGATATAGCATGCCTGGTACCCTTGAACAAGAGGGGGATGATGAACTTAATGTGAACTGCTTTTTAGAAAAAGACGGTTATTGTGATGGATTATTTGAAAGGTATTACACATCAGTTTGCGCTTCATTAGAGTCGTTTAATTTAATGGGTTCAACAATTTATGAACCTGATTTAAAAGGACATGATAATAATGTAAACAAATCTATACCATTTAATATACCTATTAATTATTCATGGAATAGAGGCCTATTGTTAGATATTCACTATTTTGATGAAGAGGAATTTTTAGTTCAAAAGAAGGTTTTTGAATATGAAAATTTATCAAAAGAGAATACCCCTCAATACATAAAAGGGCTAAGAGTAAAAGAAATGGACAATTGGCGACTTGACCCAATGAGTCACTCATCTCAAAATAACTTTGTTGGCACTGCCTTCACAGGCTTATACTATTTCTCTAAATACAATATAATTACAAATATTTCAAAAGTAAAAACTAAAGAAATCGTAACTAATTATGAAAAGAATTCCACTCTATCACAAAGTTTAACCACCACATTTACCTATGGAAATTATCATAATAAACCATTGCGAATTTCAATTATTGATAGTAAAGGAAATAAACGAATTACAGAAAATTTGTTTTCGTTTGATATTCACGATGTCTACGATAACACATATCCATCTACAGCTTTTAATTCATTTGTTTTGAACAATGTTAATGTTCCAATTCGAACATTACAGTTGCTTTTACCTTTTGGTAGTTCCGAGGAGTTGGTTGTATCATCCCTTATAAGCCTTTATGAATCAAATCTTCTTGATCCAAATGATCATATATATAGTTACCCATTACCTAAAGAAATAAAAAGTTTAAACGTTACAAATCCGTTTCCCAAATCTCAACTATCAGATAATTTTAGTGGTCAAAATTTCGCATTAGATAGCAGATATAAATTGATAAAAACTTTTGAGGCATTTGATCAAAGAAACAATCTACTAGAATTAGCAGAAAGGTCAGGGAAATCATCATCTATTTACGGATATAACAAATCAAGAAAAATTGCTGAAGTGTTTAATGCAAGCTATGATGAAATTGCATATTCATCTTTTGAAAAAGCTGGAGAAATCGGTAACTGGGAATTTGATGTAAATTATACAAATCCTCAAATTGAAAATGTAAGCAATGCACCAACCGGAAAAAGTTGTTTTAATCTAGATGAAAGTACACTTTCGAAGTACAACCTATATGGAAATACATACATTGTATCATACTGGAGTACTAATGGACAATATAACTTAACCTTCCCAAATCAGGTTACACAATCAGTTATGGAAGGAGTTACAGTAAATGGTTGGACTTATTATGAACATGAATTATCGGGAGTACAACACTTAACTATTAATAGTAATCATACTAATGGAACACCAAGTTATATAGATGAACTTCGCTTGTTCCCCAAAAACTCAATGATGACTACTTACACTTATTTTCCTTTAATAGGAATATCGTCGATATGTGATTTTGGTAACAACATTATTAATTATGAGTATGATGGTTTCGGAGAACTTATAAGCAAAAGGGATATCCATGGAAATATTATTGAATCTTTTATTCGAACCTATAAGGGTGCAACCAATACTTGCAGCAATTAATTGTAAAACAACTTAGCAAAATGACAACTACAATTGCCCAAATAAAAAAATGTATTACTATATCCATACTAGCTCCTTGGGTTAATCTATCAGTAGATGCTCAATCAAATAAGCCTGTAAGTAACGCCACAATACCAACAGCCACTGAGGTTGTTTTTACCCCCAATGAATATCAACAAAATATTGCAATAAATAATTTACTAGTATACACCCCACTGAAACCTGTAAGCGACCTACAAGAAATTTCGGCACCACAAGCTGAACCTTACACCTTAGGGTATGCTCAATATTTAGATGGTTTGGGAAGGCCTATACAAAGCGTTTTAAAACAAGCAAGCCCAACAGGAAATGATATTGTATATCCCAAACATTACAATGAATTTGGTCTTAAGCCTTATTCTTTTATGCCGTATACATCTAATACTAACAATGGCACATTTCAAAATGATCCGTTTAATGACCAAAAAGCGATGTTGAGTTCTCTATATTCTGGAGACGATTTCTTCTACAGTAAAACAGATTTTGAAAATTCACCTTTTAAAAGACCTGAAAAAGTATTGCCTCAAGGAAAAAGCTGGGTTGGCAAAAACACGGGGACATCATTAAAATATGGATATAATTCAGCTTCGGAAAATATACGAATATGGGATATTGGAATTAGTAGTTCGCTTGATAATAATATACCAATTTCAAATTCAACATATTCGGATGGAGAGTTATCTAGATTCATTTCAATAAAAGAAAATGGAAATGCTGAAATTCAATATATAGACAAAGAGGGAAAATTAATTCTCAAAAAAGTACAGATTAAAGAACTTCCAACAAATGACCCATACTCTGGTTATGATGCATGGTTAAGCACATATTTTGTGTATGATAACTTCAATAGATTAAGATTTGTTATTTCACCCAAAGCAGTAAATGCATTACTTAGTCAAACAAATGTTACTTGGGATTTAACCGAATCGACGAATCTAATAGAAGAGCTATGCTTTCATTACGAGTATGATTATCTTGGTAGACTACGAGCAGCAAAAGAACCAGGAAAAGATTGGCGGTATTTGGTGTATGATAATCATGACAGGCTAGTATTTGCACAAGATGGAAATCTACGTGAATCCAGACGTTGGTTAGTTTATTTGTATGACGAATTAAATAGACCCGTAATCTCAGGGATAATGACTTATCCTGAAACTGGTACAGGTTCCGGGACATTAAGTGATTTTTTTGATTTGCAAAATCACGTAGAAGAGAATGTAGTATATGGGCAAACACAAAACTTACCCTTCAATCCACTACTTCCCCAAAGTGTAAATGCGAATATCACTCTAAATAACAATTTTAATAGTGTAAGGCATATTCGAGCTTCAAATAGTATAACGTTTGATCCGGGATTTAGTACAGGTACTAATGTTGATCTTACTGCTGAGATTATTACAACAACTACAACTACACCTTCAAGCGAAAATATAAGTGTGAGTGCTAATCCGGTGCCACCCTCTCACAATGTGATCCCATTAAAAATCATGTATTATGATGAATATAATTTCAAAAACAAATCTGATGTAACATTCACATATTCATCAACACATAACAATAAACTTGATGCTGGGAATAATCTTTATGAAGATGTGTTACCAACACAAAATGAACAGTTGAAATTCAATACGCGAGGAAAAATTACTGGATCTAGAATATTGGTTATTGCTAATCCAAATAATCTTGCAACAGGAACCTGGTCAACAAATGCGGTGTTTTATGATTTTAAAAACAGAATTATACAGCTACAGGAGGAGAATTTTAAAGGTGGAACTAGTAGCAGCACGATTTTGTATGATTATTCAGGTAAAGTACTTTCTAGCTATAGTGTCCATAATAACCCTCACAATACAGATCCGGATTTACAGTCTATTCCAGTGAAAACAAATTTTTTATATGATAGAATAGGAAGAGTACTTGAAATAAAAAAGCAATTTAATGATGATGTTTCAACTGAACGAATTATACAGCGTAACGAGTATGATGCTTTAGGAAAATTGCTAGTTAAAAAAATTGGTGGTACTCCCGGCAGTCTTGCAAATGACCCCAATAATATAGATGACTACCTTGCTGATTATGACAAAGATGCTTTAGAGTCGCAGAGTTTTGATTATAATATTAGAGGATGGCTGAAAGGTATTAATAGAGATTATGCAAATGGCCAAAGTGAAAGTAATTGGTTTGGAATGGAGATTAGTTTTGATTTCGGCTTTGAGAAGAATCAATTAACTGGAACACCTAGTGGAGTTAAATGGAGGAGTGCTGGGGATGGCGAGCAACGAGCATATGGATTTGATTATGATAGGATGAATCGGATACAATTTGCAGATTTTTCACAAAAATCCGGTAGTAGCTATATTGATGATCCGGTGATTAATTATGATATGCAAATAGGCGAACTGATAAATGGAGAATGGAAAAATGATTATGATGAAAACGGAAATATCTTGAAACTAAAGCAGTGGGGAACAAAACTAAACCTCAGTGCTGTGATGGATGATCTTACGTATACATATTTTGATAACAGTAATAAACTTAAAAATGTTATTGATGCATCAAATGATCATTCAACACTATTAGGCGATTTTCGAAGTTCACAATCATATATGACATCGCTAGGGAATAATAAAACAAATACAGCAGTGGATTATGAATTTGATGCAAATGGAAACATAATAAAAGATTTAAACAGGGATATTGATGATGCAAGCATACAGGCAATTCAATATAACCACATGAATCTACCATATAAAATAACTGTAAAGGATAAAGGTGTTATAACTTATATCTATGATGCAAATGGTGTTAAACTAGAGAAGATTGTAACTGATAATACTAATCCACCTCCCGGAAGTTCCAGTTTGATCAAAAAAACTACATACCTGAATGGCTTTATTTATCAAGATGACGAACTTCAATACTTTATGCATGAGGGTGGTAGAGTACGTGTATCACCAAAACCGAACCAACAAAGACCTCAAGAATATAATTTTTATCTAGACTTTTTTATAGCTGATAATTTAGGAAATATTAGAGTTATTCTTACTGATGAGGAAAATCAGATTAAGTTTCCAATAGCTAGTTTAGAGCCATCCAAATTATCGTATGAAAAAGAATTCTATGGAATTCAGGATGCGCAAATAGTGGATATAGCTTCTGTGCCGGGGTTATTGAATTATATTAGCACGAATAATATCGATTATCTCAATGATAATGGTATTGGGAACACACCTCATGATCCAGCTTTTAGTGCATTAAACAGTGAAAAATTATACTTATTAAATAGCAACAATGCAAAAACCGGTTTAGGCATTACTTTAAAAGTAATGGCAGGTGATAAAATAGATGTATTCGGAAAAAGTTATTACCAACAAAATAATCCGGGTAGTAGTTACAATGATAATGTTAATGTATTAGATTTATTAACAGCGTTTCTAAATTCACCAACTTCTGCAGCGAGTACGAGTAAGCATGGAGTTTTATCACCGAATCAAATAAATACTACTCTTGGAATTGCAGGTATAAACAACATGATGAACCAACAAAATAATGAACAAAATTCGAGTCCATTAAAACCAAAGGCGTTTATCAATGTGCTATTTTTTGATGAACATTTCAGAGTTGTGGATTTTAAAATAAGCATGGTTGGTAATAACGGAGAATTAAAAGAAAATCACTTCACCGATTTGCAAAATTTAACAGCAGGAAAGAGTGGTTATGTTTATATTTATTGCAGCAACGAAAGTCCGGTAAATGTATATTTCGATAATCTTCAAGTAGTGCACACAAAAGGCCCATTAGTAGAAACTAATGAGTATTATCCTTTCGGGTTACTTGCTGCTAGCATTAGCTATAAAGCGTTTGGTGATTTAGAAAACTATTTGAAATTAAGTGGAAATGAACTTCAATCAGGTGAATTTGAAATCGGGTCTGGTTTGGAATTGTATGATTTTAACGCACGCATGTACGATGCACAAATTGGTAGGTTTCAATCTCTAGATCCATTAGCAACTTTGATGCCTGATTGGAGTGGTTATAGTTATTCATTTAATAATCCAATTTTATTTACTGATAAAACCGGATTAATGCCTGAGTGTTGTTCCGATGAATATCTGGGCATAGCTGAAAGGCTAGAGGATGAAGAATATGATGGTGAAATGATAAGATCTGCAATTTTGTTTGATGTAGTTGTCTATTCTAGCAATGCAAAAGAAAAGTACAATGAGGAAAATGCAAATTTGGAAGAAGATTGTAATTGTTTAGCTGATTTGGGTTTAAGTTGGGCTAATGATGCGTCTACGACTGAGTCGAGACTTTGGAATGAACGAAGAAGGATGTATCAACAATTAAGATTAAATGGAGCTGATAAGAAAGCAGTTCAAAAAAAATGGAAAATACATAATGTTTCACAAGACGATTTAGATACTTTTGAAAATTATTATGAGGCTGAGGTCGGATACAGAACAGCCTCAACTATAACAGCTGGGGTAATTGTAGCTTCCCCAGTTATTGCTGAAGGTTGGTTATCTTATTTAATAGTTGGAAAGGGAACTTTAGCATTCCGAGGTGGCGCTGGGTTGTTTGATGCGTTATTTCAAGCCACATCTACAAATACTGTAAATCCATTTCAATCATTGGGTTCAATGCTTGGACCTTTAACCGCAGCATTTGGAACACAGTTTTCTTTTAATTGGCAAGAAATGAAGATTGATCCTAATTTTAATCAAAATACTTTTGTAACTAACTTTGCTGCTAACATAATAGGTGGTAATGTAGCTGGTGGTCTAAGTTCTTCAAAAGATGCAATGGGTTTAATTGGTGGATTTGCATCTGGGATACCTGGAATTTGGTCAAGTACAATTAAGTAAAATAATCTTTGTACTCTTTGTAATATGAAGAATAGAATCTACATCTTTTTATCTATAATAATCATTGGATTATTTCTTATCTTTTTAAAAAGAGGATGCGACTTTCGTAATAGGATTAAAAACAATCCTGCGTTTACTTGTGGTCTTATTATAAAGGGTTCTGACACGAAAGGAGGAGGATTGTTACAATATGAATATTATGTAGAAGGAAGGAAATACCATAATTCTTATGCATGTTCAAACTCTACTTTAAAAAAATACAGATCGGGGAAAGTTAGAATATGGATTATTTATGAAAAGTCGCAACCACAGAATTCTTTCGTTATAGAAAGAAAAAATGATTTTTATAAACAAAGTTTCGAAACTAAAGACACTTTGGGTTTAAACTGTGATTAATATTTTATTCGGTCAAAGCTTAAGAGAATATCAGACCCATTAAAAAATTACTTACATATAATAATATCCGCCTCAAAAAGAGACGGGTAAATTATTTATTTATTTATTTGGCTATTTAATGTCTTTATATATATTGAAGTTATAATTGTTGAATGTTATTTAACTCAGCTATCTGTAGTTCTCTGTTTAAAGCTATCATAATTACAAACTAGATTGTTTGTATTTCAAGATTGCAACACAGTGTAATTACCAAAGTCCCAAAAAGATTTATTTTGTTTTAAGTTTTGCACAATTCTTCTTTTCAAGAAAATACGTACTTCTTATTTCCTTCCCAGACGAGTCTCCTCCACCCGGTTCATCATCTGAGTAGATAGTCAGCAAAGAGGGACTCGCCGTTCCTGAGGGGTTTTTTCTTTGCCACCGTTGGTGTTCCAAGAAGACCAACCGCATAACGGTTTGGAAAACCAATGCCGCCGAGTCCCAAACCAACGCACAACGCCTTGGTTGAGACTCGGCTACGAAGAAAAAAAGGCCAACAATATGTTGACCTTTCTGAAGCTCCCCCTGTTGGACTTGAACCAACGACCCTCTGATTAACAGTCAGATGCTCTAACCAACTGAGCTAAGGAGGAATATGTCTCTTTCCCACTGAGTGCCGACGCTTCCGGTCGGCATCGAGACATTCGCTGAGCGAATCGTCTCGACAAAGAAGGAATACTTACCCGTTAGGGGTGGCAAAAATATAAAATTTTATGTTCTAAAGAATCATTTATTGAAAAGATTTTTAGGGTTTAAGGGGGGAGGAAAAAATTACGGCCGGACTTAAGTCCGGCCGCGACGTTTTATAGGGAAATAGCTTTGTTTATGGGGCCGCAACAAATACCGGCTCCGGAACCGTTACCGGAGGGTTTACATCATCCGGCACCGACGACGAAACAGGAACCGGTGCATTGCTGAAAAGATAAAAATCGCGCATAGCTAAAAGGGAAGCATCCTCAATTTTTACCTTTACTTTCGGCAACGATTGGCTGGAACCATCCGTATGGGCAGTAACTTCCAGAACGGTTAATCCCACAATCCCCAAATTGGCACCCATTAAATCTCCGGTTAATGGAGAATAGTTGGTGCTTATATCACCATCATACACAACCGCTAAAATGGTTTTACCGGTCAACATTTTTAATCCCGTCGCCCGCAAGGGCGTTACATTAGGAATATCATCGAGTAAAATTTCAGGATTGGGGCCTGAACCTAATCCGGGGCCAGCCATTAAAAAATTATCAGTTCCATTAGTGGTTGGGCCAGCAACCTTCCAGGAATCGGGAATTGTTTTTAAGGCATGCCAACCCTCGTCTCCTACATCACCGGTGTACAGAATAATAGTATCTCCAATGTTACTGGCAAAATACTGCAATGGTTGCCTCAAACCTACTGTAGCAAGTTGGTCATTCACATCAGTATTTGAAAAATTGTTTGGCGGATTTCCGTTGTCAATACTTTCTTCATCAATTACCAAAATAGCAGGAGACGAAGTGCTTCCCGGTGGTGGGGGATCATTGTCATCATCGGAACAGGCGGTGAAATTGGTAAACAATACAGTGGCTAAAATGCCGGATTTAAAAAAATTTATAATACCTGATTTCATGAGTTTAATGTTTGAGCCATTATAATTTCAAAAAGCGTTCCAAAAAGGTTAAACATAGAAAATAAAGCATAACACATTAAATTTTTAAGGTATCTATGGGTAGCGTTTTACAATAGATAACAGTATGAAGTGAATTTCGGTTAAATACCGGATGATGATCAAGTAGGTATTCAACCATAATCATTGACTGATTGAAAAATCACTACGTATGAGTCACGAGATTGCTTTATTCTTTTTCAAACATTGATTGATTTTTTCAATCAATTTGAATCAACATACTAATGTATAAGCTGAAATTGAATTACACGGAATGAATCTTGTCTCCAAGCATTAAAGTCTATTCATTCTCTTTCAATTTTATTTCACTCCCCGTTTAACCCCCATCGGGGGCATTGACATGTTGCAAAAATTTTCGGATCTTTAAAACGGGCTTGGGGGTATGTCGGCCCTAGGGTAAAAAAAGAAGATTTGAATATTAATACGTCGTATAGTCTTTTCCGTTAGGTTAAATATTTTTAAATTTTTGATTTTTATACCACCCCTTCGGTGTTAGGAATGTTTCTTTTCCATATAGATATTATAATCATGCGATCCCGAAGGGGTCGGTTCAACGAAACAATAATGTGTGAACACTTTTTAGGCCAAGTTATAATCATGGATATGTTTGGTTCAAGGCCATCAAGCTCTGTTGCATGTTTTTAAACTTTTTAAACAAACTTTTTCTTATTTGATATCAACAACTTCGCATCCCCCGTAATCTCCCCATCCGGGGCATTGACATGATGCAAAATTCTTCGGATCTTTGAAACGGGCTTGAGGGTGTGCCGGCCCTGGGAAGGAATGTTTTTTATGGCGCAATTAGTCAACAATAGTTATCTACTCATTCTCTTTCAATTTTATTTCACTCCCCATTTAACCCCCATCCGGGGTATTGGTAGGAAGCAAAATTTTTCGGATCTTTGAAACGGGCTTGAGGGTATAGCCGTCCCTAGGGAAAAATATATTGTTTACGCAACAACAGCGTGCTCCAATAAACCGATTTTCATTCACAACCTGTTTTCTGTCCCCCATCAAACCCTCATCCAGGGCATTGTGCACATCCACATTTTTTCCGAAATTTGAAACGGGCTTGAGGGTATAGCCGTCCCTAGGAAAAAATATATTGTTTACGCAACAACTACTCGAACCAATCAAACGAATTTCATTTCGTTCAGTTTTCATACCCCATTTAACTCCCATCCGGGGCATTGACATGATGCAAAATTTTTCGGATCTTTAAAACGGGCTTGAGGGTGTGCCGGCCCTAGGAAGGAATGTTTTTTTATTTATCCTTCTTTTAAGAACGCTATAATATCAATCCACTAACTCACAACAACACCTTCCACTTATTTCAAAAAATCAGTATGGTTTATTGACTAACTCAACACATTTAGGAGTTTATTGTTCATATCTGTAACACCGGTGAAAAGCAATTAGGGTTGAACAACATTGAATATAACAGACGAAGTGCGTACAGAAGCTTAGCATAGCCCTGACAGCAGCGGATACCCCGCTGAAGGGTTGCGTGTAGGCGTTGCGGCGGAGTAGCAGCGAATGGCAGGATACCAATGATGAAGGATGGGTTTTAGCTGGTGCTCATAAAAAATGGATTCTCTTATCACATCATTAGGGGAGAATGGTCTTGCTGATACATATGATTTTTGATGTTGAATTAAATCATTAAAAAGTTTTCAGCGATGTTTAGAATAACTAAAAGTATTTGGCGCACTTTGGTAGGTGCAACTGCATTGATGTGTTGTTTAACATCGTGCAAAAAAGATGCAGGCAACGATGACGGTGGAGACCCCAATGCTCCGGTGGTTATTTCTTCGTATGCACCTGAAAAGCCTATGTGGGGCCAGGAGGTCATTATAAATGGAAGTGGATTTTCATCAAACCTAAGTGAAGTGGAGGTGTATTTTCCCGGAAACAATGCATATATAAATCCTGGATATCTTGAAATGATGCGTGTTATTACTGCAGAAGTGATTGAGGCATCTCCCACACGTTTGAAAGTAAAGATGCCTTACATTACATCTCTCAGTTCATTTGGCAACATTATGATTCCATCGTCTTTACACAACGGCTATGGAAAAATTGCCGTTAAAATCGGAGATAAACCACTGTACACTTTTCCGGTACAGGAAAGTGAGTATATCTATTTCAGGGCGGCTCCGTTTATAAACGGGGCTGGAATAGAACCTTACGGATATGGTGGTGTTTATGTGAAGCCCGGTAGAAAGGTTAGGTTTTCAGGTAAGGGCTTTGGTTTAACTACAACAGAAGGAACGCTTACCATCAATGGTCGCCAGGCTGTGATAGATTCTGTATGGTATAATGTAGTGGTTTCTGGTGAAGGATGCTGGAATATGATTGCTACATTTCCTGCAGAGGCCGGTAGTAAAGTCAGTGGAAATGTTGATCATACATACACTTACACAAGATTTGGCGCTTCAGTTACCAGAACCGTACCGGGTATAGCTTTGCCTGATCTGGTTGTTACAGGAAATACCTTGCTGGGTAATTATACTACAGGCATGTCTGTTACAGATTTTACTATTACAGGCATGAGTTTATATGCCAATCAAATCAGAATTTCAAATGGTGCATCGGTAGTGGCCACTGTTCCAATAACCGGCGCATCCGTATCTGCCACAAGTGTTTCATCATTTATTCCACTATCTATTCTACTTCCTCTGGGCGCAGCTACATACAGCGTTGTATTATATGATTCAGATTTAAACCAGGGATTTGGTACGCTTGGCTCAATAACCATCTCACCGTAAGGCATACACGAAGTGTGCGCATTGTGTATTGTTTAAATTGATTCATGCAAGAGCAGAAAGGTTATTTGCTACAACAAAAAATATTATTTCATATATCGGGGTTGGTTTAATGTTACAGTCAGGAAATGTTCAATACATCTTCCTGACTTTTTACATTTTAAAAAGAAAACGGACCAAGGACATTTAAAATACCATTCTTTTTAGGCGCGGTAGGAATTTGTTAGAAACGGTAGAAAGCAAGAAAGCTTTTATCAACCCCCGATGAAATCTATCAATAAATCGTTTCCATTTTCAAGTCGGCATGTGATTTATTTTCCGTATTTTAGAACCTATGGAATTTTTCAATGAACTAGACCCTTTATTAAAAGTGTTTTGGCTGGTGGCTATACCGGCTAGTGTAATATTTCTGATACAGGCCATCATGACGTTTACCGGATCGGATGCCATGGATGGCACCTCGGCTGACTTTGATTCGAACCTCGAAGGAACAGATACGCCCTTTCAGTTGTTTTCCCTGAGAAACCTGGTGAATTTTTTATTGGGTTTTGGGTGGACGGGTATATCTTTTTACCAAGTGATTTCCAGCAAGCCCTTACTAATTGGATTATCCATAATAGTAGGCCTGTTGTTTGTATTCGTATTCTTCGCGGTTATTCGAAAGATGATGCAATTGTCGGAAAACAATTCTTTTAATATTCAGCATACGGTTGGAAAGATTGCAGATGTGTATTTACGGATACCCGCGCACAAATCTGGTAAAGGGAAAGTGAGTGTGAGCGTGAAAGGTGCATACCATGAAGTAGATGCGGTTACAGAACAAGACGCAATACCCTCCGGAACACCGGTAAAAATAATTCAAGTAATGAGCGGGAACATCCTGCTGGTTGAAACCCTTTAAACCCAAACTATGTCTCCTATTGTATTGGTTGCCGTTGCAGCCGTTGTATTGTTTGTTACAATTTCTGCCCTGGTATCGAGATATAAACGATGCCCGTCGGATAAAATTTTAGTTATTTACGGACGTACCGGAGGAACCAGTGCGAAATGCGTACACGGTGGCGGTGCTTTTATATGGCCGGTGATACAGGATTTTGCGTATCTGGATTTGAAACCCATTTCTATTGAAGCCAACCTAACGAATGCGCTTAGCCGACAAAATATTCGTGTGGATGTTCCATGCCGTTTTACGATTGCCATTTCTACTGAAAGCGACAGCATGAATAATGCCGCTGAAAGATTACTAGGATTAACACCAGAACAAATTCAGGAATTATCGAAAGATATTTTGTTCGGACAACTTCGTTTGGTGATTGCCACCATGACCATTGAAGAGATTAATTCAGACCGTGATAAATTTCTAGATAACATTTCTAAGAACGTAGATACGGAGTTGAAAAAAATTGGTTTGAAACTGATTAACGTGAACGTTACCGACATTAAGGATGAATCGGGTTATATTGAAGCGCTGGGTAAAGAAGCAGCAGCCAAAGCGATTAACGAAGCAAAAATATCTGTAGCCGAACAGGAAAAGATTGGGGAAACCGGTAAAGCGGTGGCAGACAGAGAACGGGACGTACAGATTGCGGAAACGCATCGCGACCGCGATGTAAAAATTGCCAATACCAATAAAGACCGTGAGGTGAGTATTGCAGAAGCATCGAAAGATGAAAACATTGGTAAGGCACTTGCAGAAAGAGATACAAGGGTTAAAACATCGGAGGCCAATGCCCTGGCCATTCGGGGTGAAAACGAAGCAAAAATTGCCATTGCACAATCAGATGCAGCAAGACGCGAAAAAGAAGCAGAGGCATTGCGTATTGCGCTGGCTTCTGAAAAAGTGCAGCAGGCAAAAGCGTTGGAGGAAGCGTATGTTGCTGAACAAAAAGCAGAATTGGCGCGTGCCGATAGAGAGCGTTCTACTCAAAATGCCAATATTGTAGTACCGGCAGAAATCGCCAAACAAAAAGCCATCATTGAAGCACAGGCTGAGGCAGAGAGATTGCGTGAACAGGCAAAAGGTGAGGCGGATGCAATTTTTGCAAAGATGGATGCAGAGGCACGTGGTTTGTACGAAATCCTTACCAAGCAGGCGGAAGGTTATAAAGAGGTAGTGAATGCAGCCGGGGGAGATCCGAACAAAGCGTTCCAATTGTTGTTGATTGAGAAACTTCCGGAGCTGGTGAAAACACAGGTAGAAGCAGTGAAGAATATTAAAATTGATAAAATCACGGTTTGGGATTCAGGTAATACAGAGAATGGCAATGGATCTACCGCCAATTTTGTTTCGGGGATGATGAAAACAGTTCCACCATTGAATGATTTATTCAATATGGCCGGATTGAATTTGCCCAGCTATTTAAAAGGAGAAGATAAGGAAACGGACAGGGAAGATGCCGCACCTGAAACAAACACCGGTCAAACAAAATGATCCGGTATGTTGAATAGATGAATGTCAAACGTAAAAATATCAAAAGGCTGATGTAATTCATCAGCCTTTTTTTTATTCAATCACGCGAACGGATATACGAAAAGAATGTTCGGTGTGCAGATTAATTCTTTTCGAAGGTGAGGAAATCGGTTTCGCCGCTGCCACCACTTACATCTTTTAATTTAATGCGGGTGTTGGTGCGTTCGGTAACTTCCCAATCATCGGAAATTTCTATTAGCTCAGGAAGTGATGAAAAGGAGATGACCAATTTAACTTTACCATCATCGGTGAGGGTTGTCCATGTTCCTACGGTAGGCGTTGCTGCCCTTAGGGCGGTTAACACGTTTCCGTTTCCGAAGGTGAAGGTGTAGCCGTTGTAGTCGGAAGTTTCATCCTGGTTGTTATCCCAGTAATAGGTGATTCTCCAGCTGCCATCAATAAGGGTGGAAGATACATTTCCGGTTGTGATAGCGTTATTGTCATCGTCGTTAGAACAGGAAGTGAACAGTAAAGTACTGAACAGCAAGAGGAATAGTACATTTTTCATTTGAATGGTTGTTTAGAAGTGTATAGGCAAAAATGGGGCCATAAAAAGCATATGTTTATCTGGCTTTATAACCTGCACCCGACACATTGTTTCCTGCTACTGTGGTAGTCATAGTAGGAACATTCGGATACACGTAAACGATAGTTGAAGTATCAGCGGGATTATCCAGTTTCGTCCACATTTGCTTTACATCATACACAATGGTCGATCCAAATAAATAGCCCATTCGTATGGTTGATGGATTTAAAATTCTACCTGCTGGGGAAGTTCCCATTAACATTAGGGAATCATTTAATCCAGGATAAATTCTTTGTTGAAAATCTGTAGCCCACCACGTTTTAGGAATCCTTCTGTTTTGTTCAAATAATATGGTGGAATCATTAATGAGCGTTGCTTTACCAACAAAAGTAAAATTAGAAATAAACGATCCCGTTGTGAATGTGGTAGTTGTTTCAGTAACACGATAAAACCCCGTTACATAGCTATATGCGGGTGGTGGAGTTACAAATCGTTCAATGTTAAATGGCGCAGAAGAGATATCCCCGCTTACTGTATATGCATACACCCTTCCGTTGTACAATGAATCTGCATTTAAATTGGTGACGGTAAAACTTGTTGTAAAGAGGTTATCAGCTATTTGATTCCCGTTCAATACAATCCTGTATTTAACACTGTCGTTGTTGTTTGAGTTAGTTGCTATCGTCCAGTTTAAGTCAGCAGATGTTGCTAA
Organism: Ferruginibacter sp.; assembly: GCA_019638635.1. GTDB lineage: Bacteria > Bacteroidota > Bacteroidia > Chitinophagales > Chitinophagaceae > Ferruginibacter. The sequence goes on from JAHBTM010000004.1 coordinate 33,951, forward strand.
TCTGTTTGAAACAGAAACGATAAAACTACCCAAATCCCCAGGCGCATTAGGTCTTAGGTCTTGACGTTCACAACGTGTAAAAAAAGCTAAAACCAGTAGTGTAAATAGCAAGTATGCTCGGTTCATAAATGGTTAAATTTGAATATAAATGCATTCATATTTGAATCCATTCGTAAAGTTTGAGGTATTATTTTTTTTAAAAAGTGTTCAGTAAAGTTAGGTGCGTTTTGAGCCATTGCTTTGTTTTTGTTGTATTACCGGCAACGCATAGGTTTTTAGCCCCATCCCGCCCAACGCGGTTTCCATACCTTGGTATTCACTTACTTGGGAACAAACAAAGAAGGTAAGGGCATAAAAAACCCCGGATGAAACCGGGGCTTGTGGTGTGGGCCGGGATCGAACCGGCGACACAAGGATTTTCAGTCCTTTGCTCTACCGACTGAGCTACCGCACCATTTTATGATTCGGGGGGCAAAAATAAGGGGTTTTTGCTAACTAAATTACAATTTCACCCTTTTATTTTATGAATTAAGGTTAAACACATTCTAACTAGTTCCCATATTCACAGAGAAATTTAATGCGCATCAACTTCAATTGCTCCCAGTTGAAATTGCTGTCGGCCAACTCCTCCTGTGCTACCTGCAACGATGAAGTTTCGCAACCTTTAAAGTAATCGATAATCTCTTCCTGCTCGTATTCATCTACCAATTCTTCAATGGCATAGTTCAGATTTAATTTGGTGCCACTAGCCACAATGGTTTCCATCTCCTCCAACAACTCATCCAACCTCAATTCTTTTTGTTTGGCAATGGTTTCGAGCGGAATTTTCTTATCAACGTTCTGGATAATAAATATTTTGTTGTTCTTACGATTGGCAACCGATTTCATAACAAAATCATCCGGACGAATAATATCATTCTCTTCTACATAAGCACGAATCAAATCAAGAAACGGTTTTCCATAACGGATGGCCTTGCCTTTGCTGACACCACTGATTTTCTCCAGCTCTTCCATGGTTGTAGGATACATCGTAGCCATATCTTCCAGCGATGATTCCAGGAAAATCACAAAAGGCGGCAACTTTTTTTCAGTGGCCACTTTCTTTCGAAGTGTTTTCAAACTTTCAAAAAGCGCCTCATCCAAAGCTCCCGCAGCATGTGTTGCCTGCGCTGCTTCATCCTCATCAGCCTGAGCATTTTCAAAAGTGTTGTTCAATACAATTTTGAAAGAACCCGATTTCTTCAGAAAGGCTTTACTTTTTTTAGTGAGTTTCAATAAGCCATATTCAACAATGTCTTTTTCCAGTAGCTCGTGTAACAACATCTGGCGCAGCAAACTGTTCCAGAAGTTGGCGTCCTGATCATTTCCCGAAGCAAACACATCCAGGTTTTCATGACGGTACATTTGCACCTGCGGGGTTAGCTTACCAATCAGTATGTTGATGACATATTCAATATTGAAATTTTCTCCCAGTTTACTAATCACTTTCAAAGCAGTGATTACTTCATCCCGTGCTTCAACTTTCTCTTTCGGATGAAGGCAGTTATCGCAATGACCACAAGACGTACTGTCGTCGAAATGTTCTCCGAAATAATATAATAACGTTTTTCTCCTGCACACGCTGCTTTCGGCATACGATACCGTTTCATTGATGAGTTGCGCCCCCACTTCTCTTTCACTCAGGGGTTTATCGCGCATGAAATGTTCCAGTTTTGAAACATCTTTATGTGAGTAATACAGGATACATTTTCCTTCAAGTCCATCACGGCCGGCACGTCCGGTTTCCTGATAATAATTTTCGATAGATTTTGGAATGTTGTAATGAATAACAAAACGAACATCCGGTTTATCAATACCCATACCAAAGGCAATGGTGGCAACGATTACCTGAACATCTTCATTCAAAAACTGATCTTGACGGGTAGCGCGCAGTTTTCCATCTAAACCGGCATGATATGCAACGGCTTTAACTCCATTGGCTTTCAGCATATCCGCAAGCTCTTCGGTGGTTTTGCGGTTGAGTGTATAAATGATACCGCTTTTTCCTTTGTGCGATTGAATAAAACGGACAATACTTTTATTGGTATCATCCACCTTTATTTTAGGCAACACTTCGTACATAAGATTCGGACGGTTGAACGAAGAGATGAAAATATTGGGGGAACGTAAACCAAGATTCTTCACAATATCACTCTGCACTTTTGGGGTAGCCGTAGCCGTTAGTGCAATCACCGGTACGGATGTATTGATGTTGTCCATCATCTCCCGGAGCCTTCTGTACTCGGGCCTGAAGTCGTGTCCCCATTCAGAAATACAGTGTGCTTCATCCACTGCAAAGAATGAAATATTCAGGTCTTTGAAAAAGCTGATATTCTCTTCCTTGGTCATGGTTTCGGGAGCCACATATAAGAGTTTGGTATTACCGGAAAGCAAATCAGCTTTAACGGCTTTTTGTTGCCCTTTATTCAGCGAACTGTTGAGGAAGTGTGCAATATTGTCTTGGCTGCTGTAACCACGGATTAAATCCACCTGATTTTTCATCAGTGCAATGAGCGGTGAAACAACAATGGCTACACCATCCAGCAGCATGGCCGGCAGTTGGTAACACATACTTTTTCCGCCGCCGGTGGGCATAATTACAAAAGTGTCGTTTCCGTTCAGCAGGCTATGGATGATCGCTTCCTGATCGCCTTTAAACTGGCTGAACCCGAACATGTCCTGTAATGCGGTTGAAAGATCGTACGCGTGTTTGTTTTTGGAAACCGTAGCAGATTTTTTAGTGGATATAGATTTTACTTTAGTCATACAAATAGAACTTAACAACAATCAATTGCTGAAACCCTTTTTGAAGGGGTAGCGAAGTTACTGCAAATCACCTCATTTAATTCAGTCTTGCCGTGCTGTTTTAAGATTTTGCAAATCTTTAATCATTATAAGTTACAATAATTTTCTCAATTCACGATTCATTTTTTTTCTAATCTGTTTTTATCACACCCACAGGCTTTTATTTTTCCATCAATTGAATTAGGTTTGCCTCCGGATGCAACCGTCTGAAATCATAAAAACCGCGCTGCGAACCATCAACTTACAAGCTGATGCCCTCCGCCATTTAACGAGTTTTGTGGATGACACTTTTGAACAGGTAGTACATGCTATCGCTCAAATGCAGGGCAGAATGGTTATCAGCGGAATCGGTAAAAGCGCTATCATAGCGCAGAAAATTGTAGCTACTTTCAACAGCACGGGCACACCGGCCATTTTTATGCATGCCGCCGATGCCATTCACGGCGATCTGGGTATTGTTCAACCCGGTGATATTGTGATGGTTATCAGTAAAAGTGGCGACAGCCCCGAAATCAAAGTTCTCGTACCATTGGTAAAGAATTTTGGAAACCTGCTGGTGGGCATGACGGGCAATATGCAATCGTTTCTGGCCCAAAATGCTGATAAGGTATTGAATACCACTGTATCTCAGGAGGCTTGTCCGAATAACCTGGCACCTACCACCTCCACAACAGCACAAATGGTTATGGGAGATGCCCTGGCCGTTTGTTTGATGGACTTGAAAGGTTTCAGAAAGGAACATTTCGCCCGTTTTCACCCCGGGGGCTCACTCGGAAAGCGCCTGTATTTAAGGGTGGCCGATGTGATGAGTAGCCAGAAACCCGCTGTGGTAGCGGAATCGGGCATAAAGCAGGTTATTGTGGAGATGACCCGCAGCCGTTTGGGTGCCACGGCCGTAGTAAATGCTCAGGGAGAATTGACCGGCATTATAACCGATGGAGATGTACGCCGGATGCTGGAGAATAATGATTCCATTTCGGGCCTTACCGCAGGAGATATCATGATTAAAACTCCCAAAACCATTGCTGCCGATGAAATGGCGGCTGAAGCCCTGGAGGTGATGCGCAAACACAATATTAATCAATTGCTGGTAGTCAATCAGCAGCAACAATATAACGGCATAGTGCACTTGCAGGAAATTATTCGCGAGGGTATTATTTAAAGCAACTGTAGTAACAACATGAATAAAAATAATTATGTGGCCATCATGGCCGGTGGAATCGGAAGCCGTTTTTGGCCTATGAGCAGAACCGAATACCCCAAGCAGTTTCTCGATATTTTGAATACCGGACGAACCCTCATTCAAAGTACCTATGACCGTTTCGCAACCTTCATTCCAAAGGACAATATTTTTGTGGTAACTGCAGAAAGCTATGAACACATCGTACAGCAACAACTTCCGGAATTGAAACCGGAAAATATTTTGTGTGAGCCTTCCCGAAAAAATACAGCACCCTGCATTGCGTATATTTCATACAAGCTGCACCAGTTGAATCCGCATGCCAATCTAATTTGTGCACCGGCTGATCACCTGATTCTCGATAATGATGCATTTATACAAGTGTGTTCAGATGCATTGCATTTCACCTCTCACATTAAAGCTTTGCTCACACTGGGTATAAAGCCCACCAACCCGAATACCGGTTACGGATACATTCAGTTTGAACCCTTCCCGGTTTCCGATAATGTATTCAAGGTGAAAACCTTTACAGAAAAACCGGATAAGGAACTGGCTGTAACCTTTGTTTCCAGCGGGGAGTTTTTATGGAATGCCGGCATCTTTGTATGGGAGGTAAAAAATATCATTAAAGCATTTGAACGATTTCTGCCAGAATTACACGATGTATTCGATGCAGGTAAAAACGATTTCAATACACCGAATGAAAAATCCGCCATCGAAAAAATTTATCCGATGTGCGTAAACATTTCCATTGATTATGGCATCATGGAAAAAGCAGATAATGTTTATGTAATACCGGCTTCCTTTGGATGGAGTGATTTAGGAACCTGGGCCAGCGCCTACGAAACCCTCGATAAAGATTATCTCGGCAATGCGGTTGCCGGGAATAATGTAATGGTGATTGATGCTACCAACAACATGGTCCATGTACCAAACGAAAAACTGGTACTGTTACAGGGGCTTGATGATTTTATTGTGGTGGATACAGAAGATGTGTTGCTCATCTGCCGAAAAAACAAAGAACAGGATATCAAGGAGTATGTGAACGAAATCAAACGCAATAAAGGTGATAAGTATATTTAGTTGATGATAACATATACGTATAAACGAAATGCTTCCGGTGAACTGTAGAAATCAGTAAGCCACATTTGTTTTCTTAAATTGTCGGAATGTGGAAGTTTTGATTTTATTTTTATTTGTGCTGGTATACTTGTTGATATCCATGCCCGGCAACGTTCAACGGTATAGTCAGAGGCATACGAATAAAAAGAAAGAGCACATTTATTCAGACGCATTCTTGCGCGCGATACTACCCAGAAAAACTTACTATCGTGATGTGTACCTGAAATCCGATGCCTGGAAACGTAAACGGTATGTAGTGCTGAGGCGCGATAACTGGCAATGCGTGTATTGTGGCAACCGGGCTACTCAGGTGCATCATAAAAGATATGCGAAAGTTAACATAGGAAAGGAGCCAATCGAATGGCTTGAATCTGTATGCAATACCTGCCATGACGAACTGCATCCATGACCGATAGAATACCTTCACTTAGGTTTTCAATCCAAAGTCCCGTAAATTCAATCTTGTTTCTACAGTCTTTTGCAACTTTTTTACTTAAATAAACACACGTTGTATGAGGAGTAAATTGCCTCAATCCGGCACTACCATCTTTACCGTAATGAGCGAACTTGCGGCTAAACATAAAGCCATCAATTTAGGACAGGGGTTTCCGGATTTTCCGATGGACGAAGCCTTGATAGAAGGTGTACACAGGGCCATGAAAGATAACCTGAACCAGTACACGCACATGAATGGTTATCCTTTGTTGCGCGAACGCATCGCCGAAAAAATTGCTGCTCTTTACTCCGTGCAGGTGCATCCCGATAAAAACATTACTATCACACCCGGCGGTACATACGCCTTATATACTGCTATCACAGCTTTGGTGCATCCGGGCGATGAGGTTATTGTGTTTGAACCGGCATACGATAGCTATATCCCTACCATAGAAATCAACGGTGGAAAAGCAGTGGCTATTCCGCTCAGCTATCCCGATTATACTATTCCATGGGATGTAGTACGCAGTAAAATCAATGATAAAACGCGTGCCATCATCCTGAACTCTCCCCATAACCCTACCGGTGCGGTGTTAACAGAAAACGATATGCGTACACTCGAAGCCGTTATACAGAATACAGATATCATGATTATAAGTGATGAAGTGTATGAACACCTTGTATTCAACGGGCTGCCACATGAATCAGTATTAAAATATCCTGGACTGGCGGCGCGCAGCTTTGCGGTGTACTCCTTTGGTAAAGTATATAATTGTACCGGCTGGAAACTGGGATATGTTGTGGGTCCGGGTGAATGGATGAAAGAGTTTAGAAAAATCCATCAGTTCAACTGCTTCACCTGCAACACCCCTATGCAGGTGGCTCTGGCTGATTTTCTGGCTGTGCCCGAGGCATATACGCAACTGGCTAAAAAAATGCAGGCTCAAAAAGAAAAGCTTGAAGGTTTTATGAAGGCGACACGTTTTTCACCCATGAAAAGTAATGGCAGTTATTTTCAATTGTATAGTTATAATGCTATGAGCAATGAATCTGAAAATGATTTTGCTGTCAAGCTGATACAAACCGCCGGAGTAGCTACTATACCCGTTGCCGCATTTTACCGCAACCCACCCAACCACCATGTATTGCGTTTTTGTTTTTGCAAGAAGGATGAGGTGCTGGAAGAGGCAGCGAACAAACTGGCAATGGCCGGTTATTGATTACAAAACTTCGATTTGATTTTTAAGCAAATCTTCAAACGTTTCACGTGAACGAATGAGTACAGAATGCCCATTCATTACCAACACTTCAGCCGGTTTCAGCCGTGAATTGAAATGGCTCGACATTTCAAACCCATACGCACCGGCATTCATAAAGGCAAGTACATCACCTTCTCGTACTTCCGGTAATTTTCTATCCCATGCAAATGTATCGGTTTCACAAATATTTCCCACTACAGTATAAATGCGTTCGGGGCCTTCAGGATTGCTGATGTTTACGATGTGATGATAACTGTCGTAAAACATGGGCCGGATTAAATGGTTAAAGCCACTATTCACTCCCACAAAAACTGTAGCAGTAGTTTGTTTGATGATGTTTGCCTTCACTAAAAAGTACCCGCACTCACTTACCAAAAACTTACCTGGCTCAAACCATACCTCTAATTTTTTTCCGGTTTCATTTTCAAATGTATGTAAAGCTTCTGCTACCTGATTCCCTAACAGATGCACATTGGTTTCATCTTCATCTACATGGTAGGGTACTTTAAACCCACTGCCCATGTCAATAAATTCAAGGGTATCAAAATGACGGGCCATTTCAAACATAATGTCCAGTCCTGCCAAAAACACATTCACATCTTTTATCTCACTTCCGGTATGCATATGTAAACCTTTCACGTGCAATCGGGTTGTTTTTACAATGCGTTCAATGTGCCTCATCTGATGAATGGAGATACCAAACTTACTGTCAATATGCCCGGTAGAAATTTTGAAATTCCCTCCGGCCATGATGTGTGGATTCAGCCGGATACAAACCGGATAAGTGTTTCCATATTTGTTCCCGAATTGTTCCAGTATCGAAATGTTATCAATATTGATGTGCACATTCAATCGGCGCGCTTCTTCAATTTCATTAAACGATACACAGTTGGGCGTATATAATATTTCTGATGGATTAAATCCTGCTTTCAACCCAAGCTGCACTTCATGTATGCTTACACAATCCAGCGAGAGACCGAGCGACTTCATTAATTTTAAAATATTGATGTTGGTCAGCGCTTTGGCGGCGTAGAAAAACCGGGCATTGCATTGTTTGAATGCCTCCTTTAACTGATGTGCCCGGTGCGCTATTTGTTCTGCATGGTATACATACAGAGGGGTCCCGTACTGATTGGCGATATCAAGCAGTTGTTGGTTTGATAATGGCTGATGCATGTGAGGAGTAATGTAATATTGTTTAATGGTTACACACCAAATTGTGTGAGGTGGTGATCGAGATGCTTATACATGGATTTCCCCCATTGTTCAGGTGTGAATTTTCCAAACATCGGATGAGGGTGTTTTGAAATGCCATCAGGGCCGGCATGATAGAACTGATCAATTAATCGCATAAGTCCGGCTTTTTCTGATTCAAAATTTCTCTCATCTCGAATTTTAAAATTAGGTGCAGTGGGCAGGTTTCTCTTCCAGGGAGTATCATTGTACAGTTTGTGTTTCAACAGCGGACCTAAAAGATATCCTAAAAACATTCGTGGAAGTTTTACCGGAGATAAAGGCACTTTAAACGCTTCCTTACAATGCGCCAACATCTGAGCGGGTGTCATCACACCCCATTGCGCCTTCAATACAGGTTGCAGCCGATGAATCCGTTCTACCGTTTCTTCGTACGTGCTGCGGTCAAATAAATTTTTCATCTGTTTGAAAATTTAAGTTTGTTTAAATGGCTGATGGCTTTATCCAAATCTTCAGGCACATCAATCTTAAGCATGTTTTCCTGGGTAACTACCATTTTTAAAGGAATACCGTTTTCGAGAAAACGCAGACATTCAATTTTTTCCAGCAACTCCAGCGGTGTGGGTTCTAATCGGGTAAACTTCAGTAAGGCCTCTTTCGTGAAGGCATACACGCCAATATGTTCGAAATAAGTAACCGGCAATGTTTGATCCCGATGATAAGGAATCGGGCTACGGCTGAACAATAATGATTGGTGCTGTTTGTCTACCACCACTTTAACCACATTCGGGTTGTTGGCTGTGGCTATATCATGAAATGGTTTCATCAGTGAAGCCACCTGTGTATTGGGTTGTTCAAATGCAGAAAGAAGGGCTGCCAACGGTGGGGCAGACACGAAGGGTTCATCACCCTGCACATTCAATATAACATCTGCCTCAATATGTGCTGCAGCTTCAGCAATACGGTCGGTGCCGCTTTCATGTTCTTTCTTACTCATCAGGGCTTTACCGCCATGTTGAGTGATTTCATCATAAATTAAAGGATGGTCTGTTACCACATATACCTCTTGGAAAAGTTGGGTAGCTAAAGTATTTTCGTATGTACTGCGGATGACCGTTTTGTCTCCGAGTATCTTCATCAGTTTCTCCGGGAAACGCGTGGCGGCATACCGCGCAGGAATCATGGCTATGGCTTTCAACTGGCTCATTCGTTTGAAGTGTTTACATCCGGTTCGGGCAGTTTGCTGGACTCATAACCGCAAGCCGTGCATTGATATACATTTTCAGCTGATATGGCCAGATTGGAAAACATCCAGGTAAACAAGGAAGTTAAAAAATTCCTTGCCTTTTTGCTGGGAACGATAATAAATTTGCGTGCACCACATTTCGGACAAAGGGTATGTTCCAGGGCCTCTTGCTCAAACTGTTGTAATAGGGTTCGAGCCGCCTGTTCATCCTGTTCAGCCACAATTACTTTTATGTTTCCGATGGCGTTGCTGAAATACGGCGTTAAGGTGACGGTGTTTTCATCTATCACATAACTAGCCATGCCATGCTCGGCCAGCCGGGTGTGCAGGATGTGGGCACTGAAATAATTGTCAAACCTCTTGAGCACAACACTTTCCACTATGAAGGAATTATGATGATAAATCTGGAAGTCAGCCGTGAAGGTTTACGGTGCTTTGCTGGCTCAACTGTTTAACATCAGCGGCATCACCAGCATTAGCAAATCTTCTGAAGGATCCTGTTCTGTAGGCTTAATGATTCCGGCTTTGGTGGCAGTACTCAATTCCATTTTCAGTTCATCGGTATCTACTCCGTTCAACATTTCAATCAGGAATTTCGAGTTGAAGGCAATCTGTAACTTATCACCATCATATGTACACTTCATCCGCTCATTTCCTTCAAAACTAAAATCCATATCCTGAGCAGCCAATTGTAATTCACTGCCACTGATGGTAAGCGCTACCTGGTTGGTGCTCTTGTTGCTGAAAACTTGTACCCTGCGCAAGGCACCCTGAAAATCGTTTCGGTTTACCATCAGGCTGTAAGGATTATCAGCCGGTATCACCACTTTGTAATCAGGGAAGCGGGCATCAATCAGGCGGCACACCAGCTCCGTTCCACCATGTTTTATGAAGAGGTGATTTTTATTATAAGAAACATTCAGCTCATCCTCATTATCCGGCAATGCGGCTTTCAACAAAGACAATGGCTTTTTCGGAACGATGAAAGCATCTTTTTTCGGACACTTAACATCTTTCCGTACATACTTTACCAAACGGTGCGCATCGGTAGCAACAAAGGCGATGGAACTTTTATCCAGTTCAAAATACACCCCTGTCATGGCCGGACGTAAATCATCCGTACTCACGGCAAAGATGGTTTTATTGATGGCCGTTACCAGTGCAGAGGATGAAATGGTGAAACTGTTTTCATCATCTGCCGGTGGCTCTTTTGGAAAATTATCCGGATTTTCACCCTGAACCTTATACTTACCATTGCTGGAGGTAATTTCCACCGCAAAGTTTTTGTCGATGTCAAACGTCAGTGGCTGGTCGGCAATGTTCTTCAGGGAATCCAACAATATTTTCGCAGGAATACACACCTTTCCAGAATCTTTTGCTTCAATATCCATGTGAATCTTCATCACCGTTTCAAGGTCTGTAGCCACTACGGTCAATTTATTCTTCTCAATTTCAAAGAGAAAATCTTCCAAAATAGGTAAAACGGTATTCGTATTAATGACTCCGCTGATTTGTTGGAGTTGCTTAAGCAAAGACGACGAAGAAACAATAAACTTCATATGTAGAATTTAAGAGAGCCAAAGATAAATTAATGGAATTAATAAGGTTACGATATTTCTCCACTTTTATATTTGCAGGGTTTTTGTTTTTTGAACAGAAATTTGCAGCTATGGAGGAGGCGCCCAAAAATATAGGTGTGGAAGCGGCCGGACGCAAGATCAGGCAGTATTGTGCCTATCAGGAACGCTGCCACCGAGAAGTACGCGATAAACTCTATAGCTTCGGTTTATACACCCCAGAGGTAGAAACCCTCCTGTCGGCACTCATTGAGGAGCAGTTTTTAAACGAAGAACGTTTTGCCATAGCATTTGCGGGTGGAAAGTTCCGCATGCGCCAATGGGGAAAATTGAAAATTGCCCGCGAACTCAAGACCAAAGGTGTGAGCGCCTATTGTATTAAAAAAGCACTTCGCACGCTCGATGAATCAGCGTACCTCGCCACACTGCAAATGCTGGCCGAAAAAAAATGGGCAACACTCAGTGGGCACAAAGCCATCCGGCAACAAAAAGTAGTTCGGTATTTATTACAAAAAGGCTATGAATATGAACGTATGGTTCCTGTGTTGAAAAATCTCACCGAAAACACTTAGCATATACATTGTTAACCTACCCATCCATTCCTATGCACCTGGGGTGACGTATGACAATCCTCAACGATTCGTAATTTCTTAACACCCGCCGGCAGTATATTTACACCATGGCAGAAACATTACAAACCATTGCGGGTAGCCGTCAGGAACAATATGAAGGGTTGATTCCACAAATTGCGGCACTGATTGAAGGAGAAAACAACCTAGTGGCCAACATGGCAAATGTATCTGCGGCATTAAAAGAGCAGTTTAACTGGCTGTGGGTAGGGTTTTATCTGGTAGAGGATACAGAATTGGTGCTTGGTCCCTTTCAGGGCCCGATTGCATGTACGCGTATCCGTTATGGTAGGGGTGTTTGCGGTTCAGCATGGGAAGCCCAACGTACATTGGTAGTAGATGATGTGGAAAAATTTCCCGGACATATCGCATGCAGCAGCCTCTCCCGCTCCGAAATTGTGGTGCCGGTTTTTCAACACGGTTCTGTGGTGGGTGTGCTGGATGTTGACAGTGAGGAGCCGGCTCACTTCACCGAAATCGATGCACGTTATCTGGAAGAGATTGTCCAATTATTATTTCCCGAATGATTTCTGCCGAAATTTGCTTTCATTATACCACGCCCAAAGTAACAGGCACGCATAGGTGCGATATGGTTTCCACTTTTCTGAAATTTCCGCCATTTGCCTCTTGAAAACTTTTTTATCAGCGTCGTCTAATTTGTATAGTGAGGCTATAGCTTTTTGAATACCTAAATCATCGGCGGCAAACACATCCGGCCGCCCCATTGCAAAAATCAACAGCATTTCAACCGTCCATTGTCCTACGCCTTTTATTTGCGATAGTAAATCAATCAAGTCCTCATCACTCATCTTGTACAGTTTTCGGTCGTTCAGTTCGTGCGCCACAAAAAATGCACAGATGTTGTGGATGTAAGAGGCTTTATTGGCAGATAACCCGATGCTTCGGAGTGTGTCGGTTGGAATTTGAAGTATGGCTTCGGGTGTGGGGTAAGGATCAGGAAACAGGTTCAAAAAGCGTTTATGGATTACCGTTGCCACTACGGTGCTAAGTTGCTGGCTTATCACTGAGGCACATAATTCAAGATACACCCGTTTGCCCTGTTTCAGTGTTGGGATGGAAAGGTGCGCAGTAGCCTTTTTCAGCACCTTGTCTTTGTGCAGTACGCTAATATGTTCCATGCTTTTCTGTTGAAAAAATTTGAGTTTACAGAAGGATGCACTGTTATTTTTCGATGATATTGAAAACGAGGCAATAGTTGGTTACATAGTCCAACTCACCGATCCGTCTTTTTCATCTTTCACTTCAATGCCGGCCTTTGCCAGTTCGTCGCGAATGGTATCGGAGGTTACAAAGTCTTTTTTTGCCCTGGCTTCTTTTCGGAGGGTAAGCAGTAACTCCATCACTTTACTGAACGATTCATTGTTTTGCTGATTCTCTTCCCGTAACCCCATGATATCTTCCAAATAGACTCTAAAATGCTCCTGCATGCTGCGTAACGTTTCCGCACTGATGGAATGAAAAGGTATCCGTTTATCTCTCAGAGAGTTGATTACAGGCACCAGCTCAAACATATTCGCGATAATGCGCGGGGTGCCTAAATCATCATTGATAAACGTTTCAAATTCATTGATCCAATGTTGTACACGGGTATCCAATGCGGCATCGGTAGCCGTATGTGAACCTCCAGCATCCATAGCCATCAGGTGTTGATACGCTTCCCACAATCGTTTGAACGCCCGCTCACTTCCAATCAGCGCCTCATTACTAAAATCAAGTGTACTGCGGTAATGGCTTTGCAGAATAAAAAAGCGAATGGTCATCGGAGAAAAAGCCTGCTGTAATGACGGATTATTTCCGTTGAACATTTCTGTGAGCGTAATGAAGTTGTTGTAACTCTTCCCCATTTTTCTGCCGTTCACGGTAATCATATTATTGTGCATCCAGTAACGCACCGGAGCGGAATGATTACAAATGGTACTTTGTGCAATCTCACTTTCATGATGCGGAAATTGCAAATCCATACCACCTCCGTGGATATCAAACTGAGCACCGAGGTACTTTGTAGCCATGGCCGAACATTCAATATGCCAACCCGGGAAACCTACGCCCCAGGGGCTTGGCCAGCGCATGATGTGCTCAGGGGCCGCGGCTTTCCATAAAGCAAAATCAGCTTTGTTTCTCTTCTCTTCCTGCCCTTCCAGCTCCCGTGTGGTTTCGAGTAAATCTTCCATCACACGTCCGCTCAATTTTCCGTAATCATGCGAGGCAGCATATTTCGTAACATCAAAATATACAGAACCATTCACCTCATACGCATAACCGGCTTCCATGATTTTTTTGATCATTTCCTGCTGCTCCAGAATGTGGCCGGTGGCAGTAGGTTCAATAGTGGGTTCTATACAATTAAACTGTTTCATTGCCCAATGAAAACGGTTGGTATATTTCTGCACCAGCTCCATGGGTTCCAGTTTTTCCAACAGGGCTTTTTTACTCACCTTGTCTTCCGCTTCGCGGCCTTCTTCTTCAAAATGTCCGGCATCGGTTATGTTGCGCACATAACGCACCTTGTATCCAAGATGTGTGAGGTAACGGTACAATACATCAAACGTAATGTATGGGCGTGCATGGCCTAAATGACTTTCTCCGCTCACGGTTGGTCCGCACACATACATGCCCACATGTCCGGCTGTAAGGGGTGTGAAAACTTCTTTTTCGCGGGTGTAAGAATTATAAATTGATAAAGCCATTGCTATTTTTTCTGAGTTGTAAAGATATTAAGGTTGATGCGTATCAGCCGCCTTATTGCTTTTTAATTTCCAGATCAGCGACTACGGGAAAGTGATCGCTGAGTTCTTTTTTAATACGGGTGTACTGACGAATATGAAATTGATTTCCGGCAAACACGTGGTCAATACGCAAGGTGGGTGAGATGCCGGCATACGTACGGCCAATACCCGAACCCTTGGCTGCAAAGGCGTTGTTGAGACTTTTGCCGATGGTATGATATGCGTAACTATTAGGCACATCATTAAAGTCACCGCAAACAATCACCGGATACGGACTCGCTTCAATGGCCTGCCTGATCCTTTCGCTTTGCCGCGCCCTTCTCTCAAATCCGCGCTTCAGTTTTGCAATGATGCTTTTTGAATTTCGGATGTTCTCTTCTCCGGTTATTCCGGGTTGTTGCAGGTAATGCCGGTTGGCTTTGTCGAGTTTTAGGGATTGCAGGTGCAGGTTAATCAAACGAATGGTATCATTGCCAACCAGAATATCGGCATACTGAAAAGTTGAATTGTAATCGTTGGGGTTATAGCTGATTTCTTTTTTATTCAGGATGGGAAACCTGCTAAAAAGGATGATGCCGAAATGATGGTCATCATCATAATCCAGTTTATTGTTGTATGTAAAATGATAATCTGCAAATCCCAGCGTGTCGCGGAAAAATGGAATGTAATTAATAGCACCCGGATTGGTTTCAGAACCTACCATTTCCTGAAAAAAGGCAATATCGGGTTGATACTTGCGGATGAGTTGCAACATCATTTGCTTTTCAACCCCTCCGTTTTTTTGCTTGCCTATTTCAAAGTGTTCCACATTCCAGTTCATTACGCGGAATTGGCCAGGCGCCTTGCTCATTTCAAATTTGGCAGGCAAACGAAACTGAAACAAATGCTGGATTGGTTTCCATGCAAGGGCCAGTGTTAGGATGCCAATAAAACTCATCCGGGGTTTTATGAACAACCACATGCCCAGAAACAAGAGTTGTATCAATAACAGATAGAGTGCTCCAATAGCCAGCAATCCAATAAACCAATACTTATCGGGTGGAAAAAGATAGGCATAGCATCCTGCCAGAAATAGCAGGGATGCGATCACATTCAGTACAATCAATAAGTTACGGGAAATCTTCCTTAACCTCCGGAACATAGTTCTAAAGATAAGACAGATTTGTCCACGCCTTGCCAATCATTCAACACACTACGTGATTATTAACCTTTCAGCGGAGCACCCACAGGTACGGCACAATCGTGTCCGGGTTGCCCGTGAGCAGGATTTAATTTAGCTCCCGGTGTAACAGGTGTTGTACCGGTTGCTGCGGGTGTCATTTGAATTGGTGCAGGGCTGGCCGTTGGTGTAACCGCAGGAGTAGAAACCGGAGATACGGTGGGTTTAGCTGCCGGAGCGGAACTCAATGGAGCACCTACGGCAATATCGCAACGGTGACCGGGTTGGCCATGGGCAGGATTCAAACCTTTAGCGGTTGAAGACGTAGTAGCTGTGGGAGTAACCGAAGTGGGCGGCTGCATTTTGCTCTGAATCACCGGATTGGTAATCAGCGAATCAGGTAAAATGATATCCGGAGTAGGCGTAACAGTTGCACTGTCGCCTGATGTGGCGGTAGTGTTTGCAGCAGGAGGTGTGGTTTCTGTAGAAAGTGATGCGTCGGTTGCTTCCGTATCATTGTTATTGCAAGAAACCAGCAGGGTTGCGGATAAGGCAAATGCCGCAGCAAAAAAGTATGTTTTCATCTTAAAAAAATAAAAGTGCAGTTTCATTACAGCACATCTCCAAAGTTACTAAAATCAATACATTCAGCGACTGTTTTTTAAATTATTTGATAGCCGGAAAAGAATCCGTTTTCTTTAAACTATTTTTTAATGCCTGAAACAGAAAAAACCAATAGGTTTACAGCCTGATACAAATACAAAAAAATTCAACATGCATACTTTTAACCATGCCATTAGTTGGTTTGAGATACCTGCGGCTAACCTAGAACGCGCCACCGCTTTTTATGAAACTATTTTTCAAATGAAACTGATGCCCATTGAAATGCCCAATATACGCATGCGCTTGTTTCCGTTACAGGATGAAATGGAGGGTGTGGGTGGAGCACTGGTTGACAGTGGCGGATTTCATCGTCCGTCCATGACGGATGGGCCGTTGATTTACCTCAATGGCAATCCCGATTTACAGGAAGTGTTGAACCGTATTCCGGCGGCTGGCGGTACCATCCTTGTACCCAAGGCGCAAATCTCCGAATCACATGGATTTATGGCGGTGTTTTTCGACTCTGAGGGAAACCGTGTAGGATTACATTCTGTAGGCTAAGCGGGGAGGACTTTATTCGTGTGTGCCTAAACGTTATGTTTCGAACATTCATGTCGTTTCAGTATTTTGCAATCGTACACCAAACACGTAATTCCTGAAGGGGCTATCCTCAGCTGAAATACAATGCAACATTTGTTCCGGCAATATATTGCAAACCAGTCCCCGAAAGCTTTCATGATCCGGCAACCCCTCAACCTATAATCATCTTTCAGCGACGAAATAAATTATGATAATGTATCAGTAGAACGTATTCGGAGAATTCAACGGATCTCATTGCTCAACGATTGATTGTGTATTCTAGTTCAACAAAAAGCAAATGAAACCACTGTTCTGTTCCCAGACTGATTTTATTTTCTCCGATTGAAAATTTTATCGAATCATCCCTTGTGTGTTATTCCCGCTAAGCCAGGTTGATTAGTATAAAAAAACCGGTATTGCCACGCCGTATAAGGAGATTAATAGTGAGTGAGATAGAAATGAAAATCGAATTAAAGTCTATAATTCTTTGGTGATTGGTGCTTAACCATAATAATCTCCCTAGGGCCGCCATACCCTCAAGCCCGTTTTAAAGTTATAAAATAAATGGTGTTCACACAATACCCTGGATGGGGGTTAAACGGGGAATGAAATCGAGTTGAAATAAGAAAGAGTAGATAAATCTGATGGATTCGTGTGCATAAAAAAAGCATTCCTTCCTTGGGCCGCCATACCCTCAAGCCCGTTTTAAAGATCCGAAAATTTTTGTTTCCTGTCAATTCCCGGTATGGGGAGATTACGGGGGATGCGAAGTTGTTGATATCAAACAAGAAAAAGTTCGTTAAAAAGTTTAAAAACATACAGCAGAGCTTAGGTACCTCAACCTAGAAGGGGTCGTATGATTATAACATGTTTCAATGTTATCGCACAATTTCGTTTCATTAACTTAATCCTAAGAGACCACATAATATAACCAGCTCCAAATGTTTTCACGCAATGTAGTTTCAATATACCGACCCCGAAGGGGTCGTATGATTTTAACAACCATATGTAAAAGAGACATACCTAACCCCGAAGGGGTGGCATAAAATCAATAAAATGTAAAAAATATTTAACCAAACGGAGAAAATTATATGACGTGTTAGTGCTCAACTATACTTTTTAACCATAGGGCCGCCATACCCCTAAGCCCATTTTGAAGTTATAAAATAAATGGTGTTCACACATTACCCCGGATGAGGGTTAAATGGGTAATGAAATCGAGTTGAAATAAGAACGAGTAGATAAATCTGATGGATTTGTGTGCATTAAAAAACACTCCTTCCTAGGGCCGCCATACCCTCAAGCCCGTTTTAAAGTTCGGAAAAATCTTGATTCCTGACAATTCCCCTGATGGAGAGTTTACGGAGTATGTGAAGTTATTGGAGTCACACAAGAAAAGGTTCGCTAGAAAGTTTAAAAGAACATACAGAAGCACTTAGGTGCATCGACCCCGAAGGAATCCATTATTATAAAAGTTGATGACGCAATATCCAGAGTGAGGGATAAATACCAAACCTGTACGATAGGAAATACACCTGATTTGTTTTATCTTAATTCTATTGACCCTGATGGGGGCCCTTGATTTTAACACTACATCACAACCCTTCACCTTCTTCAGATGCACGCCGTAGAATTTCTTTTTCTTCGCGTGTTAGCTGATCAAATCCCTTTTGATTGATTTTGTCTAATATCTCATCAATGCGCGACGGAGTAACCACAGGTGTTTTAGTGTACGGTGTCCGGCTACCGGTATTATAAAAATGTCGACTTCTCACTGTAGTTTTCTTAGGCGTGAATAAGCGCATCACACGGTCGTACAAATGATTCATCCAAGTGCTTAAATCTATTCCTTTTTTATAGAGTAACGCAAATATCAATCCGGTAACCATAGATCCGCAATGTGCAATGAAGTACGCCTGATTGATGTTACCCACTCCACCTATCAAATCAATCGCCAGAAAAATAACGGTCAGTATCCAGATTGAAATACCGCCTCGTATCATAGGGAAAATGCGGAAATCCGGATTGAGCACCGTAGCTGCCACCGCTACTGCAATGACTCCGGTATTAGCCCCAAGCATACCGGTAAATGTACCAACCGGTTGCAGAGATGAAATGAAAGTATATGAACCCAAGTATAAAAGTCCACCAAGAATGCCTCCATATAGGAAAACCGGAATCAGTTTACCATATCCGGCAACTTCTCTTAAAATATAACCGAAGGTAAAAAGCCAAACCATATTGGTGATTAAACGAATCACATGCGCACCGGTTTCGGTGAACATAAAGGATAGTAGCGTCCACGGACGTTGTATAAAAATCGAAGCGTCTGCCGGCAAATGAAACCAGGGCACAATTTCAGTATAAAAATCGTTGGATGTTTCCGGCGTAAAAGTGTACATCAGTCGAATAGCCACCATCAACATAAAAACTACTACATGAATGACCAGTAGTGAAATGAGCTCACCATTTTCGTATACCAGAGGCATTCTGGAACGTTTGCGCCGGTAGTCGCTATAACGGTCTGTTTCTCCCATACAATGCAACAAATTTAAAATGAACGACGATTTTGATTTCGATGCCAGTAATATGCAATGGCAAGCCCCACAAGTGCCCCACCCACGTGTGCAAAGTGCGCAATGTTATCACCGGGCACTTTTGAAATGCCTCCGAATACATCCAATGCAATGATGCCCATTATAGCATACTTGGCTTTAATAGGAAACGGGATGGGCATGATGAACATGCGGGTGTTCGGAAATAAAAATCCGTAAGCCGCCAGCACCCCCATGATGGCCCCCGACGCACCAACGGTAACGTTTAAACGAAGTAAATCCTGATAGGCATCGTATTCGTGGCTGAGCAGTTCCAGCCTGTCAATATCAGCATAATCAAATGCATAATTGGCAAGCTGTGTTAACCCTGCACCCACACCGCATATCAAATAGAATGTGATGAATCTTTTAGAACCCCAATAGGTTTCCATGGCACTTCCAAACATCCAGAGTGCAAACATGTTAAAGAACAAATGAAAAAATCCGCCATGCATGAACATGGAGGTAAAAATCTGATAGATGCGAAAGTCTTCTGAACGATAATGGTGCAAAGCCCCATAGTCGTACACCCATCCTTCATTACCATTACTCAATGCGGCCTGTGCAAAATACACAAGCGCATTTATAATCAACAGGTTTAATACCACGGGTGTTCGCTGAAATCCAAATCCATTCATCATAGAGCAAAGTTAACAGATTAAGGTGAGCAGGGCCACCTGTTCAATATGGTGTGTGTGTGGAAACATATCAACCGCACGCACTTTTTCTACCCGATATTTTTCGCTGAGCAGTGCAAGGTCTCTCGCTTGTGTGGCGGTGTTGCAACTGACGTATACCACTTTAGGTGCTTCCATCTCCAACAGTTTGCGCACCAGTTTTTCGTGCATGCCTGCCCGTGGTGGATCAGTGATAACCACATCCGGCCGGCCATGGGTTTCAAAAAATGCATCCGTGCAAACATCAATTACATCGCCCGCAAAAAATGATGCATGAGTAATCTGATTGAGTGCGGCATTTTTTTTAGCATCCTCCACCGCCTCTTCCACTACCTCCACACCGATGATTTTTTTTGCCAGCCGACTCATGAATATGCCAATACTTCCGGTTCCGCAATACAAATCATATACTATTTCGTTTCCGGTTAAACCGGCAAAATCCCGCGCAACAGAGTACAACTTTTCTGCCTGCAATGTGTTGGTTTGAAAAAACGATTTGGGACTGATGATAAACTGAAAATCACCCAGTCTTTCGGTTACGTATCCTTTTCCGAAGTACACCACCGGGGTTAGGTCGTATAATGTATCATTCCATTTCGGATTGATCGTGTATAACAGGGTAGTGATACCGGGCACCTGCTTTAACAGGTGATCCAGCATGGGTTGGAGGGCCGCATCTTCATGGTGTACACATACATTCACCATTGTTTCACCGGTAGTACAATGACGGATGATTAAATTTCTCAGCCACCCGGTATGTGCTTTGATATCGTAAAAACTCAACGCATGTTGTAGTGCATATTCCCGCAGGGTGTTTCGAATGCGGTTATTGATATCATCCATTAGCCAGCAGGATTCAATATCAATCACCTTATCAAATATTCTTGGCACATGATATCCTAGTGCATTTTGCTGAGGAATTTCTTCAACAGTAGCAATTTCGGCTTCGGTCAGGTATCGTTTGTTGCTGAAGGTGAATTCAAGTTTGTTACGGTAATGGCGCGTTTGATTACTGCCACAGATAGGTAACCATTCACCGGCTTCTATCTTCCCGATGCGTTGTAGGTTTTGTGCTGCTTCCTGTTGTTTGTACTCAAGTTGTTTTTCGTAAGGCAACATCTGCCATTTGCATCCACCACACACTCCGAAATGTTGGCAAAAAGGATCCACCCTTTGGACAGAGGGTTCTACTACTTCCAATACACGGGCCTCCGCCCAATCTTTTTTTACTTTCGTCAGGCGTAGATGTACCACATCACCGGGCACGGCCCCGGAAATGAAAATCACTTTTCCCTCTACCCGTGCAAGAGACTTACCTTCTGCTGCATAACCGGAAACCAATACGTTCTCCAGTGTACTATATTTGTTTTTTCTGGCCACAACAGCGAAATTAGCTATTCCTTACTGTTAACGAATTGCAATTTTAAAAGGGATAATCTGTAGGATGTTTTCTTTACCGGCCTATTTGAATAAATTTGTTGCCACTTCAACCTTGAATATGAGAAATTTTTTTACTACGCTTTTACTGGTTTGCTCTCTGACAGCCTCTGCCCAGTTTAAGGTTTCACTCACAGCGCCTCAGTTTTCTTCAGGTACGGCCTATCTTACCTACCACTGGGGAAAAAATTTGAATATAGCCGATAGTGCCGAAATGAATACGAATGGGGTAGCGGTATTTAAAGGCGATAAAAGCCTTCCCGGTGGGATTTACTCTGTGGTGTTTCCAGGCAAGAGAATCACTGCCGATTTCTTCATAGATAAAGAACAAACCATCAGCATCACGGCAAACGATACACTAAAATTAATGGACATGCTCGTTGCCGGTTCTCCGGAAAATGACTTGTTTAAAAAGTATCAGCAATTCACCGCCGAAAAAGGGGCGCTGTTACAAAGGGCCAGAAGTAATTACAACACGGCTAAAACAAAGGAAGATTCGTTGAAACACGAAGCTACGTTTACTCAACTCAATAAAGAATTGTCTGACTACCGTAATGCCATCGCCACAGAACATCCTGAATCTATGCTGGCCAGCATGTTGAACGCAATGAAAGAACCCGCCATACTCATCAAACAACCCATCACCCGCGAAGATTCTATGGCGAATTATCGTTATTATAAAGAACATTACTGGGATGGAATTACGTTTATGGATGACCGTGTGGTTCGTACACCATTCTTCATTCCCAAGTTTGAAAGGTATTACCGGGAAGTTATGCATCAGGCTCCCGACAGCATCATTGAAGATGTTGATTACAAATTATTGCTCGCACGTTCCGCACCGGAATTGTATAAATTTATGCTCAACTGGCTCACGGATGAATATATCAATCCAAAGTATATGGGACAGGATGCTATTTTTGTCCACCTCTTCAATAAATACCACAGTAAAGGCCTAACACCCTGGTTGAATAAAAAGCAAATGGAAACCATCACGCGCCGGGCGTACATGCAAATGTCGAACCTCGTGGGCGAGAAAGCGGCTAACCTCAACCTGGTTGATTCTACCGGAAAGCTGAAACCCTTGTATGATGTACGGGGCGATTATACCGTAGTGGTTTTCTGGGATCCCAATTGCGGCCATTGTAAACAGGAAGTGCCCCGAATCGACTCTATCTACAAAGCATCCTGGAAGCAAAAGAATGTAAAGCTTTATGCGGTATTGTCTGACGACCATAAAAAGGAATGGGTGAACTTCATCAAAAAGCATGAACTGAGCGAATGGACACACGTATATCAAACCAAGGAAATGGAAGAAAAGGAAAAAGCGCAGAAAGTAGCCGGTTTCCGCCAGTTGTATGATGTAATTCAAACACCGACTATTTATCTGCTCGATAAGGAGAAACGAATCGTCGGTAAAAAGCTAACCCTCGAACAAATCAATGATCTCCTCGACGTAAAGTGGAAGAACGATAACAAATAATGTATTATTGCTACATGAAGTATCTATGTATCGGGTGGATATGCGTATGGTTAAGTTATAACGGTAACGCACAAACGGTAATTTCTTATGGTAAGCACAAAGTACAGTTGAACGAACTGATGCAGGCGTACAACAAAAACCGCACACAAGGGGATACGGATGTTTCTCTGAAAGAATACCTGCGGATGTATGCTGATTTTAAGCTGAAAGTGCAGGCTGCCAGAGAGATTCGTTTAGACACGCTACAATCCGTACGGCAGGATGTACAGAATTTCCGCTCGCAAATGGTGGAACCATACCTGATGGATAAAGCCTCTGCCAACCAATTGCTGGAGGAAGCTGTATTGCGCAGTAAAACCGATAAACGTATCGCCTACTTTTTCACCCCGCGCCCTTCCGGAGGCGACAGTACCTCATCTTATGCAGTAATGCAAAAAGTGTACAACGCACTGGTTTCCGGTCGTAACGATTTTGATAACATGGCCATCCATGCCACTACTCAGTTGGTGAAGGTATCTTTTATTGACGCCGGATTTGTTACGGCTTTTAGTTTGCCTTATGCATTGGAAAATGTAGTGTATGCACTCCGCCCCGGCGAAGTATCGAAACCCTTCAGCACCTCATCGGGATACCATATTATTAAAGTACTTGAAGAAAGGCCGCATATCGGTGAGTGGAAAATTGCTCAGATACTCATCGCTTTACCGGAGTCGCCCGATAAACAGGAGGTTACACTGGCTCTTGCAAAATCAGACAGTTTGTATCAACAAATACTACAAGGGGCAAATTTCGGACAGCTCGCTAAGCAATTCAGCGACGATAAATTCAGTTTTTCCACCTTCGGTGAACTGCCCGCATTCAGTACAGGAAAATTTGCACCTGATTTTGAAACACAAGTACTTCAACTTACACAGGATGGAATGGTGTCAAAACCGTTCAGAACAGCGATGGGTTTCCATATCCTGAAAAGAATCAGCCATGTTTCCATGCAGGAAGTAAAGCCCGAAAGCTGGAAACAGCAAATACAGGAGAAATTGATGAAGGATAACCGGATGAATATCTCCCGAAATATTTTCAATAAGCAAATTGAAAAATCTACCGGTTTTCGTGTAACCCATACCGTTAAGCAAGATGTGTTGATTGCACTTGCCGATAGTGTGAAAGGTAAAGCATCCATTTCTCTGTCTGAATCTTTCCCGGAAAGCACAAAACCCGTGGCACGATTTAAAGACCGCACAATCACTGTGAGCGACTGGCTGGCGTTTGTTCAAAATTACACTACCAATTTTAATCTCTATAAAGGAGAGCCCAGTGAATTGCTTTGGGAAAAATTCAAAGAAACATCTGTAAGAAATTATTATAAAGACCACCTCGAAAAATATAATCCTGATTTTCAGTTTCAGATGCAGGAGTTTCTGGAAGGTAATATGTTGTTTGAAGTGATGGAACGCCATGTGTGGGGAAAAGCAGCAACGGATTCTGCAAGCCTTGAACAGCTCTACGCCAAACAGCCCGAAAAATACAGATGGGATGCCAGCGCAGATATGATTCTGTTTCACGTAACCGATTTGAACGAGGCGAAAATCATCAGCCAAAAGATACTCAACCGCATCTCCCGCGAAGTCATTGAAAGTGAACATCCGTATATATTAACCGACAGCGGCCGTTTTGAAACCGATCAGTTATTCGACCCAACGTTCACACCGGCACCACACACCGTTTCTCCATTCAAAGTTCAGCCAGACGGAACAGTAACTTTTGTATATATCGTACGCCTGCATCAAGGCGGAGAGCAAAAGTCGTTTGCAGAAGCACGCGGACTCGTGATTAACGATTATCAGGATATCCTCGAAGCACAATGGCTGGAAGCCCTTCGAAAAAAATATCCCGTGCGGTTGTATGAATCAGTGTTGAAATAGATATAAAAAAGCAGCCTGTAAATCACAAGCTGCTTCATATCCGTGAGTATAGGTTTTTTAATTTAATTTAAACCGAAATCCGGCGTAGAACATTCTTTCCTGCAACGGCCCCCAAATCAGTGAAGCATCAAAATAGTCAGAAAAAGGCTGATCGGCGGCAATGATTGCGTTGCGTTGTAAAAAATTACCGAGGTTTTCTCCTCCCACATACACCTCAAAACCATATTTCGGAATAATCATTTTCGACACCTGTGCATTCATAGTTACATAAGCAGGTGATTCACTTCGGAAGCGATACAATACCGGATTTTGTTCGGTGGATGGAATTCGCTTCGGCCCGGTAAAGTTTACGGTGTAATCAAACTTCCAGCGTTTAAATTCATATCCTACATTCACAAAGGCTCGATGAACAGCTGTCAGTGGTTTTTGCAACAGGTTGTTGCCATAGGTGGTTTTAACATCGAACCAACGGTACGCCCAACGGGTTTCAAGGTTTTTCACCGGAGTTATACTAAACTCTACCTGCAAACTGTTGGAGTACGATTTTCCATCCAGGTTGTAGAAACGCAGTTTTCGGGCATCTTCCATATCCACTACTACCTGGTTTTCAAAATCGTTCCGGTAAAAATCAATGCCAATGGAGGCGGAACGTCCGAAGAGTTTCAGTTGCTGATCGATGCTGATGCCCTTGTTCCACGAAACCTCAGCATCTAACCCATAGGCCTTTCCATTTTCAGGAGATACAATTTCAATTGCCCTTGAGCTGGCCAGTGTAGCCATGTTCTCTGCAAAAATATTAGCGGTTCTTTGCCCGCGACCACCACTAATGCGTATAGTCGTTCCCGTGACAGGTTCAAACCGAACGTTCAGCCTGGGAGTAACCGCCCATCCGTACAGATTGTTTTTATCGGCCCGCAACCCTGCAACCAGCGCAAATTTTTCATTGGGCGTAAAAGCGTATTCAAAAAATCCACCCGCTGCGTTTTCATTTCTATTAAAGGGTTGTAAACGGAAACGCTCCTTGTACTGGTCACTCATCAAACTCAATCCGGTTTTAAAAACATGTTTCGAGTTGAACAGGATGTTCTGATAAATGAGGTTACTGTAAAAATTGTATTGCTTGGCTACGTATGGCGTTATACCAAAATAGGCTTCTTGATTGTGTTCAAAGGCAGAAACCTGCAAACCAATACTTTGATATTTTTTATTCGGAAATACATAGCCGAGTTTACCGAAAATTTCATAACGGTCATTTTCAATCACAACTCCATAACGGTCGGTTGTGAGTTTGTCTTTTGCATTGAATCCCGTTTCACCACCGGTTTTACGGTCTGATAAAACTTTAACTCCAATCTGTGCTTCAAGCCCCTGATGGTTTTCATAATACCATCGATTCATGATTGTAAAGAGATTACCATTGGGTTGATCCCGGAAACCATCTTTATTAAAATCCATCTGATTGTAAAAAGAGGCATTGTGCAGCAGTAACCCAGTATGCCAATGTTCGCCCACTTGTTTGGCCAGTGTGAGGTTGAGGTCGGTTTTACCCTGACTGTTTACGTAGCCGTTGGCAAAGAGGTGTTCACTATTGTGCGGTTTTTTCAATTCTATGTTAATCTGCCCGGCAATGCTTTCAAATCCGTTCACCACCGAACCCGTTCCTTTGCTGAGTTGTATGTTGTCAATCCACGGACCGGGAATGAACAGCAGCCCATACGATGTGGCCAATCCACGGGGTCCGGGCATATTTTCAACCGTAAGCTGAGAGTAAATTCCGGCAAGTCCCAGTAACTGGATTTGTTTCGAGCCACTCACAGCATCGCTGTACGAAACATCCACAGAGGGATTGGTTTCAAAGCTCTCGCTCAAATTGCAACAGGCAGCTTTCATCAACTCCTTTGAAGTGAGAATTTCAGTTCTTACCGGATTAAATTTGTTGATAAAACGGCTACGCGTACGCGCAGTTACCTGAACGGCATTCAACATATGATTACTGCCCAGAATAATTTGGATGTCATTCATGTTGGTAATGGCCAGCGTGTCAGGAGTGTACCCTGCATAACTGATTACCAGACGGTCGTCAGGTTCATCGGGGTGTATGGTAAATACGCCGTTTTTGTCGGATACCGTACCTACACCGGTACTCAGCCAAACAATGGTGGCGCCTTGCAGTGGTACAAAGTTACCTTTGTTGTCTTCCGACAATACAATTCCATTGATACTTGTTGCTGCATCCTCATGGTGATGGGCCTCCCGGTACAAACAACAATCTGGCAGTGCTTCATAGGTGGCGTCTTCGGCCCGGAACTTCTCAGTATCATGACCGGCAGCTGCAATAGCCTGCTGAATTGTATCAGAGGAGGTAGCAGATTCGTTGAAAGTGATGGTTAACCGGTGCGATTTCAAATCCCATCGTGCGGTAGCAGCACCGGCGTTTTTAGCGGTTTTTTCAATTCGTTGCTTGCACATACTACAGGCACCTTGTACATCAAAAGAAGATTGTTTAAGCGTTTGTGCGTGCAGCATCTGAGCCCACAGTATGAGGAAGGTAGCGAGCGTAGCCCGCAGAAAGATATGTTTCATGTTGAATAGCGATCATTTAAGGTGAATAAACAGGTTTTGTTCATTCAATCTAAATACGCCAAACACGGTGGAGAAGGTATAACGGTTGCCCGTATGTGAAGAAATGCTGTATGACATCAGGATAATGCTCAACCTGTATTCCGGGGGGAAAAACGGTAAATGGTTGATGCAGACAATGTTCCGCCTCACAGCACAGTTTAAAAAATTCAAATGTTTTGGAATGCGTGGCATCGTCGAGCGAGGCCTGTACTTCTAACTCACTGCAACAAGTAACGGGTTCATCTTCCTGATTGCAATTTTCCGTGGGGATAAGTTCAATGCTGCTCAGTTCACCGCAGCAATAGTTGAAATGCAAAGTCATCCCGGAAACGGAAAAACTGTACATGCCCAACAATAATATAATCAGGAACTTTTTCACCGTGACAAAGTTACATAGGAAATGCGTATATCCTATGCATAAGCGTGTGAATATTGTTAAAACAAAAAAGCCGCAACATAATGCTGCGGCTGTATAAAGTTGATACTACGTGTGTTACTGCATGGATTCGTTCAGCTTCTCCAGTTGTTCTTCTGAAAGTACTTTCTGTAAGATTTCCAGCTTGTGCTGTTGTAACTTTTTCATTTCATCAGCGTTAACAGCCGATTTTTCAAGTTTTTCATCAATAACAGTCAGGGTTGATTTTAATTCTTCGCGTTGTGCATCAGACAAATCAACACGCTTTATGATATCCTCATACGTTATGGCAACCATCTTCTGATGAATTGATTTCTTTCCGGCATCGGATTGTATTTTATCCTGCTCATCAAAAACTACCTGTTGTTCAGGGGTGAGGATGTTGCGGATTTTTTCAAGGCGGTACATTTTCATTTTTTCCTCCATCTGAGCCTGTTTGTCGGGAGTGCGCTCAGAACTGTTCATGCGGTTTGCAATCTCCTCATCAATGTTGCGGATTTTTTCTTTTTGTTCATCCGTTAATTTAAGTGCAGCCGGAAATTCATCCCCGGTTGTAGTAGCAGCAACAGGAGTTGCTCTCTTGGTTGCTGTGCGCTTGGTTTGTGCAAATAAGGGTGAGGCAATAGCCACCGCAAACAAACAAATCATCAGTTTTTTCATATCATCCAGTTTAGACGTGTAATGCTTTAAATTGTGCCGATAAATGTAAGGATTTTTTAAAAACGAACCGTGAAATGCGTCTTGAAAAGTGTATAAATGGATAG
This sequence comes from Ferruginibacter sp., assembly GCA_019638635.1. GTDB lineage: Bacteria > Bacteroidota > Bacteroidia > Chitinophagales > Chitinophagaceae > Ferruginibacter. The sequence continues at coordinate 62,436 of JAHBTM010000004.1, forward strand.
AATTACATAAAATTGATATCATATGTTTCCAGACATCCGGGTTTCAGCCGTTCAAACCGATTTATTTTGGGAGGATAAGAACGCGAATTTAAAAATGCTTGAAAATAAAATAGTTGCGCTTCGGGGGCAAACAGAAATTGTTATTCTACCGGAGATGTTCTCAACGGGTTTCAGCATGAACCCTTCGGGGCTGGCTGAGCCTGAATGGGGTAAAACCATGCAATGGATGAAGCGGTTATCGGCCGAAAACAAGCTGATTATTACCGGTAGCCTGATGATGGATGACGAGGAGGCTCATTACAACCGGTTGATCTGGATGTTACCCAACGGAACGTTTGGGTACTATAATAAAAGACACTTGTTCGGTTTTGCCGGAGAGCGAGCCCATTATTCACCCGGAAATGCGCGTTTCATTGCCTCGGTGAACGGGTGGAAAATTCAATTGCAGATCTGTTACGATCTCCGCTTTCCGGTTTGGGCCAGGCATTCATCACCCGAAGCACCGGAATTTGATGTGTTGGTGTATGTGGCCAATTGGCCCGAAAAACGAAATACGGCATGGAAAAGCCTGTTGATAGCCCGCGCCATTGAAAACCAGTGTTATGTAGTAGGTGTAAATAGGGTAGGAAAGGATGGTAACGGTATATATCATTCCGGGGATTCCATGATCATAGACCCGCTGGGGCAGGTTTTACAGCAGGCAGCCCATGAAGAAACCATCCTTACGGAAGCGCTTTCTTATGAAAATTTGCAACAATGCCGGCATCAGTTTCCTTTTTTACGCGATGGCGATGCGTTCATCCGATTGTAAGGAGTGCTACGCAAGATACTGTCGGTCACCATTTTCACTTTGTGATCTTCCCGTTTCAGTAAGGCCTGATAAGATGGTGGAATAGGCCAGTCGGGCAGGATGCCGGTTCCGGTTTTGGGCACATGGTTGTATTGTACCACCCGGAATAATGGAACGGTGAATCTACTTCGTGTATTCGGTAACGTTACCTGTGGCAGCATCACCCCACTGTTGCCGTGCCATCCACCTCCGGTTTCCTCGCCTGCCAGTATAACATGTTGTTGCCCTTTTACCGTATTGGCAAACAATGTAGCGGCCGAAAAGGTTGGTCCACCCGTTAGCACATATACCTTCCCGTTATAATGATTTTTTTTCTTGGGTTTATACAAACGCCGGTTAAAGAAACCCATGTGATAGAGGCCGTCCTTCTTTTTGTGTGTAGTAAAAAACAATTGAATGTTGTTCAGCCAACGCCCTTTGAAGTGTCGGGTGTATGGTTTTAAAGTGTTTTTATTTGCATATACGGTATCGGCTACACGAAAAGGTGTATCGCTGATGAATTTGGTGAACAAAGTGGACAATCTGATTTTTCCTCCACGGTTGTTCCTGATATCAATGATGAGATGGGGTATCTTCTGCTTACGCAATGTGCGAAACGAGTGTCTGATAAATGGAGATAGGTTCCCCCGGTTGAAAGTGTGTATGGCCATATAGGCATACTTTCCGGTTGAATCTATGGTGAGTGAGCGGTAGCGTTGATTGGTTGTACGCGGAGGGGCCGGTTTCTTGACTGCTGTTTTTGCCTTCACTGCAACACCTGTATCTTTTACGGGAACAAATGCGTTTACACTGTACCGTTGTTGAAAAGCACTTCCGTTGCTATAGGTGAGGGTGTACGCATTGGAAGGCCCGATAATGTTTTCGTAATAGTACGGAAAGTTACTGCTGAGCCGGATGTAGTTCAGGTTTTGGGCATAACCGTCTTCCGGAAGGTGTTCAAAACAACGGCGAATAATTTCAGTTACCGGTACATCATTGATGGCGTGTATGACGGTACCATAACGAATGACGCTATCGGGTTGTTGTGCACCGGTAACCACAACCGTATCACCCCAAACTTTCACATAAAATGGAAAGGAGCCATACCGCTTTCCCTGGAGATGCCTGGTGAGGCCCTTACTCATGGCAGCGGTGGTGTGCCCGCAATGTACCTGATGCAACAAGGGCGACATGATCTTCCAGATAAAATCTTTTTCAGTCATGCTATCCTGAATCTGTGCCCTGTACGCATCCATATACCATTGCATACTGTCAGCCGGAGTATACCAGTATAACGACGGATGTTTGGCTTTTAAAATATCAGTCATCAGGTCGTAATCCTGCACAAGCGCAGCACGATCAAATTTTTTTTCAGGAATATATTGGGGCGCAGCACAGGAAGCGAAGAAAAGTATAAGAAGAAAAGAAAGGCAACGGTACAGGCGCATCATATCCTCAAATATAGGGCACATTCCCATTTGAGGTATGCTTCGGGTGGTTTTATGGGGATGAACGGAAAATCTTCCCAATAGCATATTAATTTACAGGAACAGATTTTTTCATCCCTTAATCCTTACCGTTATGAAAACATTTATTTTTCTCCTGCTGCTGAACAATGCAGTACACGCACAATTTTATGTAAGCAGTAAAAGTACTTTTCAGCCGGAATATGTATTGGCGGCAAATTATAATCCCATTGATTTAAAGCCGTACATTGGCGTATCCCTACCGTTTGATGCCGGTAATCCGTATACTACAATGGTATCCATCAAAGATGAAAGGAACAACACCTATCAGATGATTATTCAAACCGGGTTTTTGGGTAATCTTCAATATGCAGGGATGAGCACAAACTTATGGATGCCATTCAACAATCCGAAAAAACCACCCTATGGTTTTCGAAATTGCATGAACCGTTTAAACGATTTGTTTTCATTTGCATCACCCGCCGATCATGTAACCGGGTGCGTAATACAACGATTAAATGAAGTTGTTCACTAACGCAGGTGATTCCATCCTTGTGCAACCAGTGCGTGTTTGTTTCCACCACGCGTAATCAGGTGCATGCCTTCTTCTGCAGGGGTGATGTAACCAATAACGGAGAGATATGGATTTTGCCGTATGGCTTCAAAATCTTTCTGGTCTACCGTAAACAACAACTCGTAATCTTCACCACCACTCAATGCGCAGGCAGTAGGATCGAGTTTGAGTTTATAGGCAAATTCGCGGGCTTCTTCATTGAAGGGAATTTTATCTTCATACAATACACAGCCTGTTCCACTTTGTTTGCAAATGTGCATGATATCGCTGCTGAGTCCGTCACTCACATCAATCATGGCAGTAGGTTGTATTTGATTTTCCTGAAACCATTGTACAATATCTTTTCTGGCTTCGGGTTTCAATAATTTACCCACGATGTACGCCTGGTTTTCAAGATCGGGCTGGGCACCGGTTTCGGCAAAGATCTTCTTCTCCCTTTCCAACAAGGTGAGTCCGAGGAATGCGCCTCCAAGTTCACCGCTCACACAAATCAGTTGATTCGGTTGTGCACCTTTGCGCGTTACGTATTGATCCGGCGCCACTTCTCCGATGGCGGTTACAGAAATGATCAAACCCTTTTGCGAAGAGCTGGTATCTCCTCCTACCAAATCTACACCGTATTGTTCGCAGGCCGCATAAATACCATCGTAGAATGCTGTCAGTGCTTCTAAACTGAAACGGTTCGAGAACCCAATATTGACCGTGATTTGCGAAGGGGTGGCATTCATGGCATAAATATCACTCAGGTTTACTATCACACTTTTATACCCCAGGTGCTTTAACGGCGTATAGGATAAATCAAAATGAATGCCTTCAATCAGTAAATCGGTTGACACAACGGTTTGTCGCCCGAAATGATCAATCACCGCACCATCATCTCCTACCGAGAGCACAGTAGAGGCATTGCGTGTTTCGTTATTGGCAGTTAAATGATGAATCAATCCGAATTCTCCTAAATCTGCAATTTCAGTTCTTTCCATAATGTTATATAAGATAGCTTCTCAGCTGTTCATGTATCAATCCGTTGGTTGCCAGTATATGGGGTTGATAGGGTGAGAATGTATTTCCGAGGTAATCTGTTACTTTGCCACCGGCTTCTTCTACTATCAAAAAACCTGCCGAGCTGTCCCACGGTTGTAAATGATGTTCGAAAAATCCATCGAATCGTCCGGCAGCTACCCAGCATAAATCCAGCGCCGCTGAACCCAGTCGCCTGACAGGTATACCTTGTTTAATCAACTTTTCGAAAACCTGCAAAGGACCGTTGGGTGTTTCCAGGTACACATAAGGGAAACCGGTAACCAAACAACTGTTCAATACACTGGTTTGTTTACTCACGTGAATGGGTTTTCCGTTGAGTGTGGCGCCTTTTCCTTTTTCTGCTACATACAGTTCATTAATAAACGGATTATATACGGCACCCATAATCATTTTTTCTTCCTTCTCCAGCCCGATACTCACACAAAATAACGGTATCCCGTGTGCGAAATTTACGGTTCCGTCTATCGGGTCAACAATCCATTTAAAATCACTGTCGCTCACCAACTCACCGGTTTCTTCACTCAAAATAAAATGACTCGGAAAATTATTTTTAATCACCTCAATGATTGCTTTTTCAGCGGCATGGTCTGCTTCCGTTACCAAGTTGTTGATACCTTCCTTATTGGTCACGGAAAAGGTGCCGTTAAAAAAACGGGTCATTTCTTTAGCGCCTGCCTCTACGGCGGCCAAAAGCGTATTCATTGGCATGAGGCAAAGATAATCTACTATTGAACGCCATCAGCCAAATGAAAACGAATGGGTCTTTTGAAAAATGGAGTTCCCAATGGCCACAACCTGCAGATTTAACCCGATTCATTTCGTTCTGCCCCCGAACAATTGTATTTTAGATGTAAATTTCTACGTTGGAATTATCCGTTATCATTGTGAATTACAACGTCAGGCATTTTTTGGAACAATGCCTGCACTCTGTGCAACGCGCCTGTGAAGGTATCCGCGCGGAAATAATTGTGGTTGATAACCAATCCACCGACGGTAGTGAAAATTATCTGAAATCCAAATTCACACACATCGATTTTAGATGGAACAATCAGAATGTTGGGTTTGCTGCTGCTAATAACAATGCACTGGCTTCCGCCCGTGGAAAATATATCTTGTTTTTAAATCCGGACACATTGCTTCCTGAAGATTGTTTGCATCAGTGTATGGATTTTATGAAGCAGGCGGATGCACCCGGTGCGCTCGGAGTAAGGATGATAGATGGCAGTGGTCAGTTTCTTCCTGAAAGTAAAAGAGGAAAGCCAACCGCAATGGCCTCGTTATTCCGGTTGACTGGTATTTCATATCTGTTTCCGCAATCCCCACGTTATGCCGCGTATTACGCAGGGCATTTATCGGATCAGGAAAATCATGTTGTAGATGTGATTGCAGGTGCATTTATGATGGTAGAAAAGAAAGTACTGGAAGAAGTAGGCGGGTTTGATACTTCTTTTTTTATGTATGGTGAAGACATTGATTTAAGCTACCGCATTCAACAGGCCGGTTACCGGAATTATTATTTTGCCGGAACCACCATCCTGCATTTTAAAGGTGAGAGCACGGTAAAATCTTCAGCGTATGTACGGCACTTTTATCATGCTATGAAATTGTTTGTACAAAAACATTACAGAAACCCGGTTTCTAGATGGGCTATGCTGCTGGCCATTCGGGTGGGAGGTTTTCTTTCCTTTTTGAAAAATGCTATTCAAAGAGCTCAACCTCACTCTTCACGCAAAACGATACATGCTGCACTGGTAACATCGGGTGATTATCTATCCACCCTGGTGCAGTGTATCAAGCATGCCAAAGTTCCGGTGATGATTCACGGCCGTGTTTCTGCACGCTTTGATGATGAAGCATTTGCTATTGGTTTTATTGACGATATCCCACAACTCGTGCAAAAAGGCATCACCCACCTTGTGTTTTCTACCGATGTACTAACTTACCGTGAAATCATAGATAAGGTGCAACACTACAGAAAACATTGCCGCTTTTTATTCCATTACGCCGGCAGTTGCAGCATCGTAGGAAGCGATGACAAAAATAGCAGAGGCATTGCTATTGCAGAGAGGTGAGAACGCACAGGTTCAAATTCTATACCTTTTGAATGTGTTGTTTAACATGTAGGCGTTTGTTAATTTTTAAGCCCCGGCTTCATTTAAACAATATTCTTGTCTTAAAATAGTTTAATTTGTACCTGTTTTATGAAAAATGTAATCAGATTATTATCTTTAGTTGCACTGATAGGCTTACTGGCTACAGGTTGCGCATCATCAAAAAAAGGTGGATGCGGATGCCCGGGTACCAGAGGCATGTCTGGCTTTTGATGTAGGAATATGAACAATCCAAACAGAGACTTGCTGGTGATTTTTAACCAGGAACTCATGACTCCAAAAGCATTGGAGCAGGAAGTGTCATTACTACATCAGATATTGCAGGATGCTGAAAGCGTTGACAATATTGCATACGCACACGAAATCCTAGACCTGAACCGATTCCGGCACATTACGGCACACCATAAAGTAAAACATTTTTTCAGGATGAGGCATCAACTTGAAAAACCGTTTGTCTTCCTCAACAATAAGAATTAACTCAATTTCAGAATGGCATTTTTGAGGCCCTCCAGCATCGCAGGTATTTCCAGTGTTTTGCAGGTGCCCACACTCAGTCTGTACCAAGCGCTGTCAGATGCAGCTCCGAATGCGTAAAAAGGTACAATGGCGAGTTTAGCTTCGTTCAAAATATAGGCAGTAACCTGATCCTGGTTTTCGAGTAATTGACCTTCCGCCGTTTTCTTCCCGGCCAAATCCACCTTCATGGTTAAATAAATGGCAGCCTGAGGTGATATAGAGTCAACCGGTAATCCATCCTTTTTGAGCTGCTGAAGTCCTTCGTGTATTTGGCGTAAACGCTGTTCAATTCTCTTTTTAAATTTATCGAGATACTCATCCACCGCTACATCATTGCGCAGGAATTTGGCTACTGCTTTTTGCTCGGCCATTGGTGCCCATGAACCAACATGGCTGTTGAGTGAACGCATTTTCACCATCACTTCCTCTGGCCCCAGGGCCCAACCTACACGCACACCCGTACTTGCAAAAGACTTGCTGATGCCGTCTATGAAGATGGTGTAGTTTTTCATTTCACTGCGCAACGAAACCGGATTATAATGTTGTGTGTTTCCATAGGTGAGTGTCCAGTATATCTGATCGTAAAGCAAATACAATTTCTTTTCATGGGCTCCCCTCGTGGCGTTTTCAGCTATAATCAGGTCACAAATTTTTTCCAGTTCTTCTTTCTTTATTGTTGTGCCGGTAGGGTTCAAAGGAGAACATATCGCTACCATCGCTGCACCTTTAATGTGTGGTTCCAATTGAGCAGCAGTAGGCATGAAATTGTTTTCAGCCGTAGCTTCAATAGGAATATGAACACCGTGGTTAAAGTGCACATAATGGTTGTTGTTCCAACTCGGAACGGGGTAAATCACTTTATCTCCCGGATCAACCACGGTTCGGTAGGCTGCATATATCAGCGGGCGGCCACCGCAGGATATTAATACTTCCTGAGGAGAAAATTCAATATCCAAATACCGTTTGATAAAAGCGGATACTGCTTCCCGTAAGTCGAGTTCACCCTCTGCAGCCGGATAAGCCGTTTGGCGGTTCAAATACGCGGTGATAATTTCTTTTTCCAACATTTCGGGAATTGGAAAAATTTCCGGATCAAAATCTCCGATGGTGAAGTTGTAAATCTTCTCTCCTGAACGCATTTTCTCTTTAATCTTTGCGCCTAAACGTACAATTTCTGACGCTATCAGGGTGTCTGCAAATGTGCTGAGTTTAAGTGTAGCCATATCCGTTTTTATGCGTTGCACCATACAGTACAACCAGGGTAAAAAAATTCAGGGTACGGGGTACCCATAGCGCTCAAAACTACCAATTATTCATTAAACGGTTTGTAAATCACCCGGAATAGACTTTAAAAATGATGAATTGATTACATTTGCATGCAGCCTTAATAAAGACCTGCATCATTTATCTACCGCTAAAAAGTTTTTCCTAAGCATGTTCAACCTAATATTATTTGGCCCGCCGGGTAGCGGTAAAGGGACTCAAAGCGAAAAAATTGTAGAAAAGTACGCACTCCATCATTTAAGTACCGGTGATTTGCTGCGCTCAGAAATTGCGGATCAATCTACCTTGGGTTTGGAGGCAAAAAAATATATGGATAAAGGGCAATTGGTGCCGGATGAAGTAGTGATTGGAATGATACGCTCCGCCATTGATCACCATCAGGAAGCCAAAGGTTTTTTATTTGACGGATTCCCGCGTACACCTGCACAGGCCGAGGCACTGGATACACTACTGGAACAAAACAATGCCTCCATCAATGTAATGCTTGCATTGGAAGTGTCGGAAGAGGAACTCGTTACCCGCTTATTGAAACGTGGCGAAACTAGTGGCCGTTCTGATGATACCAACGAAAAAGTTATACGGGCACGTATTGTAGAATATGAAAATAAAACAGCCGCAGTAGCTGATTATTATGCTGCATTCAATAAAGTGGTTAAAGTGAATGGAGTTGGTAGTATTGATGATATATTCCAATCGCTTTGCAGGGAAATTGATAAAAGAACAGCATGATAAACTTTTCTGAAAAAGAACAATTTGTAATTCATCAGGCCACTGCATTACTTAAAAATGCAGCACCTGAAACGCCGGCACGCTGGGGAAAAATGAACCTCATGCAAACGGTTGAACATTTAACTGATTTTTTTGATGTAAGCTCCGGGAAACTTTCGTTCCCATTGGTAACGCCGGAAGATCAATTACCCAAATTCAAAGCATTTTTAAGGAGCGATATTCCGTTCAGGGAAAACACAAAAGCACCCGCAAATGTAGTGAGCGAAACACCGGCACCGGCCCGCTCAGCACGTTATGAAGATGCAGTGCTACAACTGCAACAATCTGTTCGGGATTTTGAATTGCAATTTAAAAACCATCCGGAAACAGAAACTGTTCACCCGGTATTCGGTGCGTTACATTATGAGGATTGGATTTTGTTGCATGCCAAACACCTTCAACATCATTTAAAGCAATTTGGACTGGCAGATTAAGGGCATTCACCCGGCGTCCATTTTTTAACACCCGCACACGCAGCGGTACAGGCATTTCCATACGTTTTACCATCACATCCACATACAGGGTCGTATTGCATGGTACATGCGCAATCAGGCTTGGGCTCTCCTTTGCAATCACTGGTTTCCTTGCAGGTAGCCTGACACATCAGCATCAACAAACCTGCATACAGTAATTTTTTCATAGTGGCATTTTGTGGCAGTAAGTTAAGTTTTCTTTTCATTGCTTAGCTTTGTTGCGTATGAAAAAATTAGAAAATTATATCAGTGGAAAATGGCAGGCCGGAACAGGCGATGGTCAGGTATTGTACAATGCAGTAACCGGTGAACCTGTTGCTGTGGCATCTACCGAAGGAATAGATATGCAGGGTGCACTCGAATATGCACGAACCACAGGAAACCCTGCCTTGCGGAAGATGACTTTTCAGGAAAGAGGAAGAATGCTCCGAGCACTGGCATTACATCTCACCAATAAGAAAGATATTTTTTATTCCATCAGTGCTCAAACCGGGGCAACAAAAATCGACAGCTGGATTGATATTGACGGGGGTATAGGAAACCTGTTTTCCAATGCTTCATTGCGGCGCAAATTGCCGGACACTCCTTTTTGTTTAGATGGAGAAACCATCGGCCTCAGTAAACAGCAAACGTTCATGGGGCATCACATACTGGTTCCCAAGGAAGGCGCTGCCGTGCACATCAACGCTTATAACTTCCCGGTGTGGGGCATGCTTGAAAAAATTGCCGTGAACCTGATGGCCGGTGTGCCCGCTATTGTGAAACCGGCTACAGTTACTTCTTACCTAACGGAGGCGGTTGTACGCGAAATTATTTCCTCCGGTATTTTACCCGCAGGGACTTTACAATTACTCTGTGGCAGTGCAGGAAACCTGCTGGATTATGTGCATGCTCAGGATGTAGTTACGTTTACCGGATCCGCTTCCACCGGTCAAAAACTTAAATCGCATCCGGCCATTCTCGCAGAAAGTGTACCATTCAATATGGAAGCCGATTCTTTAAACTGTATGGTGTTGGGTACCGATGTAGAACCCGGTATGCCCGAATGGGATATTTTCATAAAAGAAGTTAAGAAGGAAATGACGGTGAAGGCCGGACAAAAATGTACGGCTGTACGTCGTATATTCGTTCCCGATAGTAAGATGGAAACTGTATGGAAAACCCTGGCACAGGAGTTGGGTAAAACAGTCATCGGTAACCCGCTAAACGAAAAAGTGCGCATGGGTGCGCTGGCCGGACAATCACAGCGTGCAGAAGTAAAGGCGCAGGTACAGAAGTTGATGCAGTCTTGCGAGTTGGTATATGGTTCTCCCGATACAGTGGAGGTACTGGATGCTGATGCCGGTAAAGGTGCTTTCATCAGCCCCCTGCTGTTGATGAATCAAAACCCTTTCAATTCCTACGAACCACATAATATTGAAGCCTTTGGTCCGGTGAGCACCATCATGCCGTATCAACACATACATGATGCCATCGCATTGAGCAAATTGGGAAAAGGGAGTTTGTGTTCTTCCATTGTTACTGCCGATACATCAATTGCATCGGATTATGTGATGGGTGCTGCCTCTCATCACGGAAGAATACTGGTGTTGAACGAACGTTGTGCCAAAGAAAGTACCGGACACGGATCACCCTTGCCCACACTGGTACATGGCGGACCGGGACGCGCAGGGGGCGGAGAAGAAATGGGCGGGTTACGAGGCATTCGTCATTATATGCAACGCACCGCCATCCAGGGTTCACCTGAAATGATTACTGCCATCACAGGTGTATATCAACCCAACGCCGCCGGTATTAAAACAGCGGTGCATCCGTTTAAAAAGATGTTTGAAGATTTGCAAATCGGTGAACAAATCATTACCGAGAAAAGGTTGATTACGTCTGAAGACATCAACCAATTTGCTGCATTGAGTGGCGATCATTTTTATGCACACCTCACCACCACCGACTTTACCGACACCATGTTTGAACAACAAGTGGCACACGGGTATTTTATCATGAGTATTGCGGCAGGGCTGTTTGTTGACAGCTACGAAATAAATCCTGTGTTGCTGAATTATGGAATTGATGAACTGCGCTTTACTAAACCGGTGTATCCCGGCATGTCGGTGTATATTCGCTTTACTTGTAAAGAAAAAATTGCACAGGAAAATAAAGAGAAAACACCCGATATGGAATATGTAAAAGGAATGGATATTCCGAAAGGGATTGTAAAATGGTATGTAGAGTTTTTGGATGATCAGGATGAATTAACCGGTGTGGCCACCATCCTCACCATGGTAAGAATGAAAAATAAAATTTAAAAGTTATGGAAATGAATATACCCGAAGGTTTTGTACGGTCAGAAACACATCATGGTGTTACTACCATTACTTTTTACAGCATGCGAAGCAATTCCCTTCCCTCGTATGTGCTGGAAGGAATGGCAGGTGAAATACATGCAGCAGGATTAAACAAAGACACACGCGTTATTATATTACGTAGCGAGGGAGAGAAAGCTTTTTGTGCCGGGGCCAGCTTCGATGAGTTGATAAATATTGAAACAGAAGCTCAGGGACTTGCTTTTTTCTCAGGCTTTGCACATGTAATCAATGCCATGCGTAAATGCCCGAAACTCATTATCGGTCGTATCCACGGCAAGTGTGTGGGCGGTGGTGTAGGTTTAGCAGCCGCGGTAGATTATGCCATTGCCTGTGAAGGTGCTGATGTGAAGTTGAGTGAACTCAACGTGGGCATTGGTCCCTTTGTGGTTGGCCCTGCCGTAGAAAGAAAAATTGGCACCTCAGCCTTTTCAGGATTAGCTATAGATGCCGCATCTTGGCGCAACTGCGATTGGGCTAAAAGAAAAGGGTTATATGCTGAATTGCATCCCGATGTGGCTTCGATGGATGAAGCCATTGAAAAACTGGCAAACACGCTGGCTCATTCCAACCCGGAGGCCATGGCCGCATTGAAAAAAGTATTTTGGTCAGGCACCGATCATTGGGATCAGTTGTTGTTGGAAAGAGCCGCCATCAGTGGTAAACTGGTGCTGAGTGATTTCACCAAAAAAGCAATTGAATCGTTTAAAAAATCGTAAGTCCGCATAAAAAAAGCCTCCTTAAAAGGAGGCTTTTTCAAAGAAAATTTATTCAACCACATCATTGGCTGCGGGCGCCGCATCTTTATGTTTTTTTGCAAAAAGATTTTTATAAATGGCTTTCAAATACGCTTGAATGGTCTCTGAACTGGTAAGGTTTTGAACCCCCGACTCTACCAACCCACCCAACAGGTTCTTGGCGGCAGACGCTGATTTCCCGGTTACCATGTTCTTCGTCAGAAAACCCAGGCCAATACTCGCTGCTGTTTGCAGCAGTGAATTGCGCGAATGTTTATCGCCGGCCAAATCTCTCAATGTGCTCTTAATAAGATTAATGGGTTTGAAACTCTGCTTGGTTACATCAATTTGCTTCAGCAATGCCTGCTTGCGATGCATTTGCACCAATTCCATTTCGCGAATGGCTTCCTGTAATTCGTGTATGTTGGTTATTGGCTTCATTTGAACATCTCTTTAATGAGGGTGTCGGTGAGTTTACTTTCCATTTTTTTATTACTACGCAGAAAAATGATGGCAATAATCAAATACAAACCTCCCATCACAAAAAATCCATAATACACTTTCCCCAACCATTCACCTACCAGAAATGCAGCACCCACACTCAACAACAGAAAAACCATCGACAACATGATGACTCCAATGCTTTTGTGAATGAGCGTAGAACCAATGCTGGCTGCTTTCGATGCGGCCTTCAGCTTATTCAATTCTACGGTAGCCTCCACGTATGCGGTCAAGTGATCAAAGAGTTCATTCAACTCTTCCTTAGGCGCATCAATGGTTTGTTCTTTTTGCTGCTGGTTCATAATACGATATTAATAAAGGTATCGCCTTAGGTTAAACTCCGTTGCATTTCATCTTTCAGGTCGCTCATTTTATCTGCAGCTTTTTTCTTTCCCTTTTCAATCATCTCCTGCGCATCTTCCTGAATATCGTCATACTTTTCAGAAAGCGCTTCGCCCAGTGCATTGAATCTTTTCTTAATAGTGTTGGTAAGATCAGATCCCTTCTTCGCAATTTTTTTTCTGGTGGCACTTCCTTTATCGGGGGCAAACAAAATGCCCAATGCAGCGCCTGCAGCGGCACCTAATAATACGCCTGCTAATAATTTCTTGCTCATAGTTTTAAAATTTTATGGTTATAGAATCGATGTTTTTTACAGGTTCACACTAAGGGTCATTCAATCGGAACATCGCACCACAGTGCATCCAACCACACCCTCAAGTTACGAAATTTAATAACGCCTTCCGCGTTATGTGGCCGATCCACGGATTAAACGCAGCAATACGGCAATCACGGCGATGACCAACAAAATATGGATGAGGCCGCCGGCATTCATGCCAACAAATCCAATCAACCATCCAATGACTAAAATCAGTGCGATAACATACAATAAGTTGCCCATGGTAATTTTATTTAAGGGTGAATAATCATTCCATGATTTAAGTCATAGAATGTGTGTATAATGATTCGGCCAAAACCGAAAGCATGCCTGAGAAACAGTTAAACCCGGGAAATCTGAACCGGATAATAATGGTGCAAAAAATATAAACGCAGGTGCGGTGTTGGGCGATTCCGGTACTTTATTGCACCTGACTGTTTGGGCCCGGGTAACCGATAACCGGTTTATTTTCAACAGCTAAACGGGTCATCTGAATCATAGTATGCAAGAATGCTGCCAAAAATTTTGAAGGATGAAAATATTTTAAATTTATTTTTTGGGCGTTCCCCCCAACCCGTCGCGTCTGAGGCGGGAGCGAAACGGGTCGGGGGTCGGGCTTTCCGTTGCAACCAGGGTTTCCACTTCAATCCCTAACGCATTGTTCTATTATATTCGGCGTAATCAATTCTATTAAGCGGGTGAGTACGCAAAGAAGCATCCTCGGAAAATCTGCGGAAACATTCAGCACAAGCCAGCAGGATAATAAGTATTATCATCAAAGAAAATATACAGCAAAACCATGAGTATATGTATCGTGCAAAAATTCTTTCCCGGCAATGACCGTGAAAAACTCACACAATAAAGCGCAAATTGTTTATTCCAAATCAGCATGTAAAATCTGCACACCTCGGCGGAATAAAAAATCATTACCAATACAAGTATGTAGAACATGGCGGTGTTCTAATAATCAAAAAGATTACCTGCTGATTTCAGCAAAATAAAATCACTCAAAAAATGCAGATTGTTTATGCCTAATCAGCATGTAAAATCTGCGCACCTCCGAGGAATAAAAAAAATATAACCGGTATACGTATTCAGCATGGCCATCAGTCATATGCCCTTGCACCCATCAACCGAATTTTTATATGATTTATTCTGCGTAATTTTCAACTATCAATTTTTGCTTTATTACATGAAAAAACAACTCCGGGTTTTTCTTAAATACAACAAACAGGTTTTTCTGGAATACCTCGCTGATAATGTAATCAAATACAGTGCATCACTCGCCTACTACACTACACTGTCCATCGCACCCTTATTGGTGATTGTCATCAACATTACCGGAATACTATTTGGAGAAGAAGCAATGCGCGGCGAAGTGTACAGCGGCCTGAACGAACTGGTTGGCAGCCAGTCAGCTCAGGTAATCGAACAAACCATTCAAAATATTCACCTCAGTGAAAACACATCCGTGGCCACATACATCAGTATCGGCGTGCTGTTGTTTGGCGCTACCGGAATTTTTGCAGAGATACAAGACTCGTTGAATAAGATATGGGGACTCAAAACCATACACACACGTCATTGGTGGAAAATCATTATAGACCGGCTCATATCTTTTTCCATGATTATCAGCCTGGGCTTTGTGTTGATGGTGTCACTCGTGTTGAGCGCGATGGTAGCAGGCCTAACCATGAAACTCAACACCTGGTTGGGCACCTCCGGCGAAGTAATGCTGTTCATTACCGATAACCTGATGTCAGTGTTGTTCACTACCATCGTATTTGCAGCCATTTTTAAAGTTTTACCCGATGCATATATAAAATGGCGTGATGTAATAATAGGGGCACTGATTACTTCCGTGCTGTTTTTAATCGGGAAGATCCTCATTGGGTTTTACCTTGGTAACAGCAACCTGGCAACCGTTTTCGGGGCAGCGGGTTCTGTAGTCATCATTATGCTATGGGTATATTATAGTTCTGCTATTTTATACCTTGGCGCTGTGTTTACAAAAGTGTATGCCACCAATCACGGAGGTAAAATTCAACCTACCGGTTATGCAGTTTGGATTAAAACAGTTGAAAAACCGGTTGCAGATGTTACCCTAAACGAACCTAAAAGTATTGGTAAGCATTAACGGTGCTTTTAATCATTCGAAAATGAAATACAGCCCAAAGAAGATCAATAAAATGGCCAGCGAAGTGAGACCGTATAAAACCATGTGATACATACCCGGAGCGGCATTCATCAATGTAAGCACACAACTGATAAATCCCAACAATGCACCGGATACCAGCAAAATGCAACCCGTAAATTGTCGTTTTGCACACTGGGCTTTCATATATGCCTTGAGGTGGTGTGCAATACTTTCTTCATCCCATCCGTCGGATTGTAATTTTTCCCGTATGGCAGACTGATTCATGTTCTCCTCTTGCCAGGATCGGATGATCTCCGGATCAATTTGAATAGACGTACTCATACTGACCGATTTTTGGTTAAGGAAATGAATACCAATTTATGAAAAATGATTCAAATCATAGTACATACATCAGCACATAATACTTCCCGGCCGCCAATATTCCGGCTTGCCTTTACAGCATTTTTTGAAGCATCTGCAGGCTATATTTTATGATAATCAATGATAATCTTCTTCGTACTGCGGTAAGATATGTACCACAGCATCCAGAAATGCCTGGTCAAGGTAGGGTATTTTTGTGGATCGGGCATCCATAACCTGCCAATCACCGGTTTCGTTCAACACCAGCGTGTACAGGTATTTTTTATTATGGTGATATACTTCATATAGGCGCTGTTCGCCCTTAGTATAGGCATAGAAACCGAATTTAACATAATGCCCCATGTAATCTTCATGATGCCACAACAGCATTTTGGGCACATGTATGGGTTGTTTAGAGAAAGGCAGTGCAGCCATGCCCACCTGGGCTGCCAGTTCAGTAAAACCCAGATCTTCTTCTACCCATCGTCCGGATTCAACATCTTTAAAAAAGATATTCTCATACCCATTGCTGAACATTACCCTGAACAATTGCTGGATTCTGCCGGTTTCTGGAACAATTCGGGCAGTTAGGGGTTCTTGTTGAATATTGAAAATATGCTGAAAAGTCATTATTCCTGTTTTTGTGTGATAAAAGATTGCCGCCGCATCCACAGGCTTGTACTGTGGGCAGGTAACTTTCAAAGGTTACAAAAGCGGTTAAAC
This sequence comes from Ferruginibacter sp., assembly GCA_019638635.1. Classification (GTDB taxonomy): domain Bacteria; phylum Bacteroidota; class Bacteroidia; order Chitinophagales; family Chitinophagaceae; genus Ferruginibacter. Next base: position 78,974 of record JAHBTM010000004.1, read on the forward strand.
AGGATGGATGGAAAGACTGATTTCCTGGGTGATTTCAAAATAGGGTGTACAGATTCAAACCTGCTCACAATATAAAACGAATATCCCGAATTTGCAATGCCCCACCCGTTGAGATGGCATTTTAACACCCTGTTTTAAGTGGACTTATTTTAATGTATCGGGCTACTGTATTGTATTTTATTATAAGCAACCTTGTTGAAAATTATTTTTTACTCCGCCAGCGAATGCCTGCAAAAACACGAATGCCCTGATTGGGTGCATATACATAATTTGGATCGAAGGTGAGTGCATACGGGTTTTCCGGTGTAGCCAAAGCCTGCCCGTTTCCATCAAACTGCACATTTCGGTCGAACGGATCGTGTGCCCTTGCAATAATGAACGGCGCATGCCTGGCCGGTGTAAAGTTGAGCAGGTTTTTAACGCCGGCAAAAATGGAAAACTGTGCGTGCCGTTGATAGGTGCACTGGATGTTTTGGGTACTCCAAACGGGCGCATACGGACTCCTCGGATCTAACGGACCCAACAGGGGCACGCGCATGCGTCCATATATGTTTCCGGTATAATCAAAGGAGAATCCTTTATTTCCGATAGGGAAAGAGACCAGCCACGTTCCCCCGGTTCGCTCTGTAAGCATTTGTTGCCGGCCCGTGGCGTCCGGAATGTGTTGCATGGTAACGCCGAGGTTTATACGCAGTTGTTTTGCCCCACTGTAATCTGCATTTATGGTGATGCCTTTTCCTGTAGTATGTTGGCTAAGGTTATTGTAAAGGATAAGATTCGGATCGCTTTCATAATCGGCAGTAATACGATTAAAAAATCGTGTAACCCATCCCGTTATGTCAAATGAACCTTGTCCGCCCCACAGCAAAAACTGCTTCATGTAGTTGAGGTTTACATTTAGCGAGCGTTCCGGTTTCAGGGCATTTTCAATCACTACTTTTCTGGCTCCGGTGAGTGCGGCATGGTCTTCAGTAAACAGGTTTACCACGCGGTATCCCGTACCGGCATTAAAACGCACAAGGTGCATGGAGTTGGGTTTCCATTTGTACGCCAGCCGGGGCGTGAGTATACCGTGGTGTACGGAATGATAATCAAACCTCAACCCCGTGAGCAGGGTGTGTTGGGGATGAAACTGAAATTCATGTTGAACAAAGGCACCAGGTAACCAAACCCTTCGCTGATAATTTGCACTGGCTTCCACAGGGGTGTTGTCTTTATAATATTGAAATCTGAGGGCAGCTCCTGTTAACCACTGGTGACGGGCATTTCCACCCATCCATGTGAGTTGGGTAAAGGAAGTGGATTGAGTAGCATTGAACGAAGTTGTCCCATAGAAACTATTCTGACGGTGAAGGGCAAACGAAGTAGAGAGCCTGAGGTTTTTTATCCGGGGTAAATCGTACATGCCTGTCAGTTCTAACCGGTTGGTATAAATACTCTCACCATACATTTCATCACCACCCCGGTGTTTCTTATTCCATTGCATTTCACCACCCCAACGGT
>JAHBTM010000040.1 GCA_019638635.1 Ferruginibacter sp.
TGGTTATATTCAATGCAGATTTTATTCCGGCCTGTTGTATGATGGCCGCTATGCCCGTTGATGGGTTTTCATTTATTTTTTTTAACCCATGGTAGGCAAGGATGCGGTTTTCGCCGGTCATATCTACTATATCAGCTGCAATGGCCACGGCACACAAATCAATATACTCCAGATAGCTTTCATCCGGCAAGTTCAGTTTCTCGGCCAGCGCCATCATCAGCTTAAATCCTACGCCACATCCGCACAACTCTTTATATGGGTAGGGGCAATCGGGTTGTTTTGGATTGAGGATGGCCACGGCGTTGGGTAATACGGTATCGGGCAAGTGGTGGTCACACACTACAAAATCAATTTGCAGGGTGCGGGCATATGCAATCAGTTCAACGGATTTAATGCCGCAATCGAGGCTGATGATCAGCGTGTATCCGTTCTCGTGAGCGAATTCAATTCCGGCACGGCTTACCCCGTACCCTTCACGGTAACGGTTGGGGATATAGAAATCCAGCGTACCGGGGGCCGATAGTTTATTAAGGAAGCTGTACATGGAAGCCACAGCCGTTGTACCATCTACATCGTAATCACCAAAAACGAGTATTTTCTCCTGCTTGTCTAAGGCTTGCCGAATACGTTCTACCGCAAGGTCCATGTCTTTCATCAGCCAGGGTGAATGCAGTTTTTCCAGTGAGGGCCTGAAAAAATCGCGGGCAGCCTCAAAGGTGTTGATGCCTCTTTGTACCAATAGCCGGCAAAGGGTGGGGTGGATGTTCAGGGCTTCCTGTAGCCTGGCAGCCTGATTGGTATCACAGGGTAATATGTTCCATCTTTTCTCCACGGATTAATATTTTCGGTCGGAAGTAAATTGTACCAGTTCTATCAGTGCTTCTTTTACCGCTGAGGGTGGGAAGTGGTCCAGTAGAGCCAATGCCTCATCCCGGTATGTCAACATGGTGGCACGGGCGTATTCAATACCTCCTGCACTTTTTACAGCATCCACCACAAAGCGAATATGCTCGTTGGATTTATTTTCATTTTTCAGAATGTAGACAATCTTACTCTTTAATGGCCGGTCGGCTTTTTGTAAAGTATGAATCAGCGGCAGGGTGATTTTTTTCTCACGGATGTCGTTGCCTGTAGGTTTACCTACTTTATCATTACTGTAATCGAACAAATCATCCCGAATTTGGAAGGCGATTCCTACTTTTTCACCGAACTGTTTCATACGTTGAGTGAGGGCTTCATCGCCACTGGTGCTGTAGGCTCCAACAGCACAGGCTGATGCCAGCAGCGAACCCGTTTTACCCCGGATGATTTCAAAGTAAGTAGCCTCATCAATGTCGAGCTTTCTGGTTTTTTTCAATTGAAGGAGTTCGCCTTCGCTCATTTCCCGCACAGCGTCTGATAACAAGTGTAAATGCTTGAAATCTTCATTAGACGTTGCCAGCAACAATCCTTTCGACAGGAGGTAATCACCCACCAACACGGCAATTTTATTTTTCCAGATGGCATTGATGGAGAAAAAGCCTCGTCTTTCCATAGACTCATCTACTACATCGTCGTGTACCAGGGTAGCCGTGTGGAGCAATTCCACGAGGGCAGCCGCCCGGTAGGTGCGTTCATTCACTTCACCGTTCAATTTGGCACTGAGAAAAACAAACATAGGGCGGAGTTGTTTTCCTTTTCTTCGGATGATATACCGCATGATGCGGTCGAGCATAGGGGTATTGCTGATAACGGCATCCGCAAATTTTTGCTCAAATATTTGAAGTTCAGGGCCTATTACCTGTTTTACCTTGTCCATTCCCTTAAAAAAAGGCAATTTACGCCTTCCCAAAGGTTAATCTGTTTTTATTTGGGGGAAATATTGGGGGATCATGCAGCAAAAGTACCTACGAAACACTCCGGATATACGAAAATTCGTTGATTATAAGAAGTTTATTCAGGCAAATAATACTAAAAAGTTTTGGTATTTAGGCTTCAATGAATAAATTTGCATTTAATCAACGTGTATATTTAGAAAACTATCAATCATTCACTTATGGCAAGCAAAAAGTTAAGTTTCCTATTATTGGCACTGTTGTTCAGCGGGATGAGCGCTTTCGCACAACCCAAAAACGACAGCGGTTACGATGTGTACGACACATCTGTAATCACAAATAAAAGGATGCCCCAACAGAACGAGTTCTGGAATAACAATTATAATTTTCCAGCTAAACCCCGCAATATGTGGGAGATTGGTGTGTCAGGAGGTGCGTTCAATATCTCCGGTGATGTACCCACTGTTTTCCCTACTCCCGGTTTTGGAGTACACGTTCGTAAAGCCTTTGGGTATGTATTCTCCGTACGTGCGCAGTACATGTATGGTATTGGAAAAGGGTTGAGCTGGCTGGCTTCTGAAAACTTCCAGAAAAATACCGCATTAAGGGATTTGTACAGTGGGTTTGATACACGTTCCGGTGTGCCTACTACCACCATTCCCGGTCGTGATGCTGAAGTGGTATTCTACAACTACAAAAACAACACACAGGATTTAAGTTTACAGGGTATCATCACCCTGAATAACATCCGCTTCCACAAAAACAAAACCAAGTTTGTGTTTTATGTAGGCGGTGGATTCGGGGCAACCATATATCAAACCAAGATCAACGCCCTGAATGAAAATGATAATAACAACACATACTCTGCGCTGTATGCCCAAGCATTGGCTTTGCAAGGTGAATACAAAAACAGAAAAGACATCCTGAAATTGCTGCGCGATGGAATGGATGATTCTTATGAAACAGATGCTCAAAACAACGGAGAGCGTCGTCCGAAACTGGGTGATAATACCTTGCGTTTCTCTACCTCTATCCTGGGAGGTATCGCCTATAAGCTCAGCAAGCGTATCAACATTGCGCTGGAAAACAGGCATACATTCATTAAAGATGATTTACTGGATGGCCAGCAATGGCAGGAGCACCCCAGTGGAAACGCTACCACAACCGGTAACTGGGATTCTTACAATTACCTGTCACTGGGCGTGAACTTTAACCTGGGAGCTAAATCTGTTGAACCATTGTGGTGGCTGAATCCATTGGATTATGCATACGGTGAACTCAACAACCCCCGTCATACTAAATTTCCTAAACCGGAGTTTGATGATGCTGACGGTGATGGTGTAGTAGATCAACTGGATCGCGAACCAAACACCCCGGCCGGTTGCCCTGTGGATACACATGGTGTAACCCTGGATACAGATGGTGATGGTGTTCCGGATTGCAAAGACAAACAATTGATTACTCCTACCGAGTGTCAACCGGTAGATGAAGACGGTGTAGGTAAATGTCCTGAACCTGAGTGCTGCAAAAATATGACAGCCGCTCCGGCTTCTTCCTGCCCTTGCGATTATCCAAGCATTACCTTTGGCGGAAACAGCAGTACCCTCAGCACCACGGCTAAAACCATGTTGCAGGCGGTTTCAGCTACATTAAAGGCTAACCCTGATTGCAAAATCACTTTAACCGGTTATCCTGAAGCATCTAAAGCATCTCAAGCATTGTGTCAGAAGCGTTTGGAAGCTGCACAGAAGCACCTGGTTGAAACCTTGGGTATCAGCGCCGACAGAGTGTCCATCAGTTGCGAAATAGGTGGTGGTGACAAGAACACGATGGATGTGAAATGTCAGTAATACACCATTATTTATAACTTTTTGCATACAAAGAGCCCTCCCATCCCGGAGGGTTCTTTTTTTATTACATAAGATTAACGGTGAAAAAGAATAAATCCGGATAGAATGCAGCAAATTTGCGGGAATTCATTAATTTTGCCCACTTTATGCGATTTTCCAATTTGTTCTTGGTGTTTCTGGTTGCAGGCGGTATGCTAATATCCTGTGATGCATCCAACAAGGTGCTGAACAGTAAAGACCCTGAATTCAAGCTCACCAAGGCCGATGAGTATTACGCTAAGAAAAAGTATCGTATTGCCGCTCAGTTGTACGAGCAGTTGTTTGCATCTTATAAAGGAAGTCAGAAATTTGAAGACCTGTATTATAAGTATGCTTACTGCTATTATTACATGGAAAGTTATCAGGATGCGGAAAACCTTTTTAAGGGTTTTTTGGAGGTGTTCCCTACCAGCAGCCGCGCAGAAGAGGTGGATTATATGAGGGCATACAGCTATTACAAACAATCGCCAAGGCTGGAGTTGGATCAATCGGCCACACAGCGCGCCATGGCCATGATGCAAACATTCATCAACACGCATCCCGGTTCTGAAAGAAACAAGGAAGCCGCAAGGATTATTGATGAATCAAGAAAAAAACTGGAAGACAAAGAAAAGCGTGGCGCACAACTGAGATACGATTTAGGGCAGTTTCGTGCGGCAGCCATCGCATATGAAAACCTGATGAATAATTTCCCGGAAACCACTTCAGGTGATGCCTATAAACTGATGGTGGTAAAGTCTTATTTCAAATTCGCAAATTTGAGTATTGAATCCAGGAAGCAGGAGCGATTTGAAAAAGTGATTACTGAAGTAGATGATTTCACAGACCGCTTTCCCGAAAGCAAATGGCTAAAGGAAGTGGAGAGTTATAAAAATTTAAGTTTAAATCAAATTAAAGCTTTAAAAAATGAGCAAACTAAGACGTCAGCTAAGCTCTAGCACAAGCAGTGTGGTAGAACCCAAGAAATTGTCGGAGCTGAAAGACAAAACCGGCAACCTGTATGAGTCTATCGCGGTGATTGCCAAGCGCGCCAACCAGATTAATGTGACCATCAAGGAAGAACTACACAGTAAACTGGAGGAGTTTGCCAGCCATACCGACAGCCTCGAGGAAATTCATGAAAATAAAGAACAGATTGAAATCTCCCGTGCGTACGAACGTATGCCGAATCCGGCGTTATTAGCTACCACCGAATTCCTAGAAGAAAAAGTGTATTTCCGCAGGAACGATGATGAAGATATGTTTAGTTAAACCTCTTGATTTGTAAGGGTTTTTGAACTATAAACAATAATTTTACCGACGGTTAACAGCCGGCGGTTTTTTTATGCTGAAAGGAAAGAAAATTTTAATTGGAGTTACAGGAAGTATTGCTGCCTATAAAACAGCAACGCTTGTTCGGTTGCTCGTGAAGCAAGGTGCTATGGTGAAGGTGATGATGACACCCGGCGCCGAACAATTTATCACGCCGCTTACGCTATCCACCGTTTCGGGAAATCCGGTGCTGATGCATTTGTCTGACAATGATTCATGGGCCAATCATGTACTATTGGGCAGATGGGCTGATTTGTTTATTATCGCCCCGTTGAGTTGCAATACTCTTGCCAAGATGGCCAACGGGATATGTGATAATCTATTAATGGCGGTATATTTATCAGCTACTTGCAAAGTAATGATTGCTCCTGCAATGGATGAGGATATGTGGAATCATCCTGCCACCCGCATGAACATGCAGCGTATGGATGAATACGGTCACCATATACTGCCCGTGGCCTATGGAAGTTTGGCCAGTGGATTAACCGGTAATGGCCGGATGGCTGAACCGGACGCTATTGTGGATGAAGCACAACGTTTCTTTTTTCGTACACAGGATTTGGTGAATCAGCGCGTGCTGATTACAGCAGGGCCAACCTACGAGCCAATAGATCCGGTTCGGTTTATTGGTAACCACAGTTCCGGAATGATGGGGTTTGCATTGGCATCGGCATCCAGAGACCGCGGCGCGCATGTTACGCTGGTAACGGGTCCGGTACAATTACCGGATATTACGGGTGTTGATATGGTACGTGTACAAACCGCCGATCAAATGTATGAGGCTTGCCATCGTGTTTTTCCAGAAACGGACATCGCTATCCTGGCGGCAGCTGTTGCCGATTATAAAGTGGCCGAACCCGCTCCTGAAAAAATAAAAAAGAAGGATGATACCTTGTCACTTGACCTGGTGAAGAATAAGGATATCCTGCAATCATTGGGAGCTATCAAAACAAAACAGATAGTGGTTGGTTTTGCCCTCGAAACCAATAACGAGGAAGCGAATGCCCTAAAAAAGCTGGAAGCAAAAAATGCCGATTTTATTGTGTTGAATTCGCTGCGGGATGCCGGCGCGGGGTTTGGATCGGCCACCAATAAAATTACCCTATTCAGCAGGGATGGCAAACGGTTTCAATTCGATTTAAAATCTAAACAGGCAGTAGCAGAAGATATTTTAAACACCATTCTATCACATGAGAAACATTAAGATATTCATTGTAGTTTGTTTGTTCCCCTGTTGTGCCGTTGCGCAGGAACTGAATGCACGGGTAACGGTGGTGCATAACCGCGTTTCTAATAACGTGAACCGGAGCACTTTCACAACCCTGCAAACCGCATTGAACAATTTGCTGAATACCAGAAAATGGACAACCGATAACTATGGACCGAATGAAAAGATTGACTGCAATTTTCAGCTAAACCTGGAATCAACCAACGAACCCAACGTATATAAGGCATTGTTGAACATTCAGGCGGCACGCCCGGTGTACAATACATCCTATCTTTCTCCAATCATCAACTTCCAGGATGAAAACATCCTCTTTAAGTATGTGGAGTTTCAGCAACTGGAGTTTAATGAAAACAGGGTCACCGGATCGGATGCGCTGGCATCGAATCTGACCGCTATTTTTGCTTATTATGCATATGTGATACTGGCCTTCGATTACAATTCATTTTCTTTAAAGGGAGGTGTGCCCTACTTTCAAAAAGCGCAGAACGTTATCAACAATGCGCCCGACGGCAGAGGGATTTCGGGATGGAAACCATTTGAAGGTATCCGTAACCGTTATTGGCTCGTTGAAAATATGTTGAACAGCCGTTACAATGTGATGCACGATATTTACTACAATTACTACCGCCTGGGTATGGATAAAATGTATGAGGATGAAAAGGCTGCACGTGCAGAACTAATGAATGTACTCAATCAGTTGAACAGCTTCAATACAGAGAATCCCAATACCATGATCAATCAGTTTTTCTTTCAGGGTAAATCAAATGAATGGGTGAACATTTTTAAAAATGCATTGCCTCAGGATAAGATAAAAGCCAGGGAATTACTGGTGAAACTGGATCTTACCAATGCCAATAAATACAACGAGGGTTTGAAATGAGGTGGCTGACTATTTTAATAATCATCTCCTGTATGGTTTCGTGCAGTGATCGGGATAAACGTCCGGGCAATGCACTCTCTATTTCTCAGATGGAGCCGGTTTTTTGGGATTTGATACAGGCGAATCTCTATGCGCGGGAATATGTAAGAAATGATACGTCCATCGACATTAAAGCCTATATGGCCGGAGCCGAGTTGTATATTTTTAATAAGCATAAAGTAAAGAGCAAAGATTTTTTTGATACCTATGCTTATTATCTTCGTACCCCTGAGGAGTTTAACCGGATGTTGGATACTATGATGGTGCGGCATAAGGACATTCCTGAAGAGATAAAACATGGCCAGCGCGCCACGAGAGTAAACCAAAAAATTATATCGGATGAATAAAGTATATACAGATGCGTCAGACGCCATTGCGGATATTCATGATGGCGCTGTTTTAATGCTGGGAGGCTTCGGTTTGTGCGGCATACCGGAGCACTGCATTGCAGCATTGGTAGCTAAAGGAGTAAAAGGACTTACCTGTATTTCAAACAATGCCGGAGTAGATGATTTTGGAATCGGATTGATGTTGCAGCAAAAGCAGGTGAAGAAAATGATATCGTCTTATGTAGGCGAAAATCAGGAGTTTGAAAGACAATTGCTATCGGGAGAACTGGAAGTGGAACTCATTCCACAAGGTACATTGGCACTGCGTTGCCTGGCTGCCGGATACGGAATGCCTGCGGTGTTTACGCCCGCAGGTGTGGGGACAGAAGTGGCTGAAGGTAAGGAAGTGCGTCGTTTCAACGATAAAGAATATTTAATGGAGATGGCTTTTGAATCAGATTTTGCATTGGTGAAAGCCTGGAAAGGAGATACCCATGGTAACCTGATTTTTAAAGATACGGCCCGCAACTTTAATCCGCTGATGGCTATGGCCGGAAAAATCACCATTGCTGAAGTGGAAATGCTGGTACCTGCCGGAGAACTGAATCCAAATGAAATACACACACCGGGGATATACGTGAACCGGATTTTCGAAGGGCGCAATTATGAGAAAAGGATTGAACAACGTACGGTTCGTCCGCGTAGCTGATCCTGACTCTTTCATTTTCAAAAACAAAACAGCAACATGGCTTTAGATAAAAAACAAATTGCTCAACGAATTGCACGCGAACTGCGTGATGGGTATTACGTGAACCTGGGAATCGGAATTCCTACACTGGTGGCCAATTATATCCCGGAAGGGATAAATGTGGTATTGCAAAGTGAGAACGGTTTATTGGGTATGGGGCCTTTTCCATTTGAAGGAGAAGAAGATCCTGATTTAATCAATGCGGGAAAACAAACCATTACCACGGTGCCCGGCTCAGCGTTTTTCGACAGTGCGATGAGTTTTGGCATGATCAGGGCGGGGCGTGTACACCTAACCGTACTGGGGGCGATGGAGGTGAGTGAACAGGGCGATATTGCCAACTGGAAGATTCCGGGAAAGATGGTAAAAGGAATGGGCGGCGCGATGGATTTAGTGGCCAGCGCACGCAACATCATTGTAGCCATGATGCATACCAATCCCAAAGGGGAAAGTAAACTGCTGCCACAATGTACACTACCGCTTACGGGTATACGATGTGTAAAAAAGATTGTATCAGACCTCGCCGTATTGGATGTAACGCCTGCCGGTTTCAAATTACTGGAACGTGCACCGGGTGTAAGCGTAGAAGAAATTGTTTCCAAAACCGCAGGTAAGCTGATTGTGGAAGGGGATATTCCTGAAATTCGATTTTAATATTTACCAAAATAAGTAATAGCTAATTATATCAGTTTAAAAAATAGGCTATCTTCTTAACGAATTGTAGCCGGGGCTATAAAACATCGATAACCCTTGTTCAACCCCACTTTTGAATTACTGGTTAGTGGTAGTAGTTCTAATTATTGTTGTTAAGTATTTCTGTAATTTGATGATAGGGTTCAGGCACTTTATTTTTTTAGTACCTCCCAACCAATTGAGTAGTTTACACCCATATAATCGTGTATTAATCGTTCTCTCATGCCTGATATGTTTCTCCATTGAATTAAGTTCCATTTCAATTTAAAGTCAGCTGGTATTTTTTATGAGGCTCCTCCGATAATTTCAAGACTTCTGACAACTGCACTTTTCAAGGTTTCATCATCCAAAAAAATCAATTTTGGAGAGGTTGTTGCTTACCGAAAGTAAATAGGTACATACGTTAGCGATGTGTTTTAAAAACTCTATTGGTTCCTTAGGCATACATTACGTTGTTTAAAATCTTTGGACCAATATGTTTACTTAAACCCATCTTTGTTACTATTACAACTTTTTCATTTTTAAAGAGCGCTTCATAGATGTCGTAAACCGCCATAAAATTGTCATAACTCTCTTGTTCAGGGTTAAAGTCAATAAGAAGGTCTATGTCACTTTTTTTTCGTTTGTTTTTCTTGTACGTAAGAACCAAAAAGTCCAACTTCAGATACACCAAATTTTGAAAATTCAGATTTGTTCTTTCTAAGTATTGATAAAATATTTTCTCTTGTATTCATAAAACCAAATTTTAATAATTTAATCCATACCCCTGTGAGTCTTTCATTCACTATAGTGCTCACCAGGCGGACTAAAGTCCGCCCTTTTTTTTACACCCATCACTCCTTCCACTGGTTGCTTTCAACCTTCATGCTAACATCTACGTATAAAAAAAAGGTTGCTTCCGAAGAAACAACCTTTTAAAAAATATCTGAATGCATTAAACTTTAGGAGCCGCGGCCAATATTTCCGCTTCCACACCACTGGCATATTTTTCGAAATTCTTTACGAACAAACCTGCCAGGTCTTTGGCTTTGGCATCATAAGCGGCAGGGTCAGCCCATGTATTTCTTGGGTTCAACACCTCCGCTGGTACACCCGGGCATTCTTTCGGCATCATCATACCAAAAACAGGATGCGCTTCAAATGCCACATTATCGAGTTTACCTTCTAATGCTGCAGTAATCATTGAGCGTGTATAGGGTAATTTCATGCGTTGCCCCACGCCATAAGGGCCTCCGCTCCAGCCGGTGTTGATCATCCACACATTTACATTGTGTTTTTTCATTTTTTCTCCCAGCATCTTGGCATACGCTCCGGGATGCAATGGCAGGAAAGGGGCACCAAAACAGGCGCTAAACGTAGCCGATGGTTCCTTCACCCCGGCTTCTGTTCCGGCAACTTTTGCAGTATATCCGCTGATGAACTGATACATCGCCTGACCCGGAGTTAATTTACTGATGGGAGGTAAAATACCATACGCATCTGCAGTTAGAAAGAAAATATTTTTAGGTGTTTTCCCGATAGAAGGTATGAGGGCGTTATCAATAAAATCCAGCGGGTAACTTACGCGGGTGTTTTCAGTAATGTCCTTACTGGAGAAATCAATTTTTTTAGTGCCTTCAATGAACGTTACGTTTTCAACCAAAGCACCCGGACGAATAGCACTGTAAATCTGTGGTTCAGTTTCAGGATTCAGATCGATGCATTTCGCGTAACATCCGCCTTCGAAATTAAATACCGCATCATCGGTCCAGCCATGTTCATCATCGCCAATCAGCATACGATTTGGATCGGCACTCAGGGTTGTTTTTCCGGTTCCGCTCAAACCAAAGAAAACCGCAGTATCGCCGTCTTTACCCATATTGGCGGAGCAATGCATGCTCAACACATTTTTATCGTGTGGTAAAATATAATTCAGGATGGTGAAAATACCTTTCTTCATTTCGCCTGTATATCCGCTTCCACCAATGATGATCATTTTCTTGGTAAAGTTGACTATGGCGAAGTTGTGCTGACGGGTTTTGTCAATCTGAGCCTGTGCAATAAAACTGGGAGCTTGTAAGATGTGCCAATCCGGTTGGAAATTCTCCAATTCCTTTTCGGTGGGCCTTAAAAACATATTGTAGGCAAATAAATTGTTGGCAGGCATTTCGTTTACCACACGGATGTTCAGACGGTAGGCAGGATCTGCGCAAGCGTAGCAATCACGTACATAAATTTCACGTTCACTCAAATGTTGAACCAGCTTAGCGTATAAACTGTCGAACACTTCCGGTTCTACAGGAATGTTGAAATCATTCCAATGTACACTGTCTTTGGTGATGTCGTCCTTTACAGTGAACTTGTCTTTCGGACTTCTTCCAGTAAACTCCCCTGTTTTAATGACCAGCGCCCCTGTATCATTGAGTTCACCTTGTCCTAAACGGATGGTGTGCTGAGTGAGTTCATTAGGGGTTAATTGGTAATGTACAGTTTGAGTTTTGGATAATCCCAGTTTTTCCAGAGCAGCTAACGGAGCAACCGGGGCGGTTGAAATTGACATAATGGCAATTATTTGGTTAGAATTAAGAAGCGCAAAGTTAAGCATTAAAATAAAAAGTGCAATTTTTTGTGCCAACCTGAAAGCATTGACATTCAGTGTTATAACAGTAAAATCGAATACCCGTTTGCGTACATAACCGTTCATCCTGTCAGTAAGAGTGATACTATCCGGTTTAATGTATATTGCAGCAGTATAATGAATCTTAAAAGGCATTTATGAAACATCTTCCGTTGAATCCCGACATTTTCCGCCAGAACCGTAAGCGTTTTTTGGCTGAAATGGCCCCAAGGTCTATTGCTATTTTTAACAGCAACGATGAATTGCCCGCCAATGGTGATGCACTGCATCCATTTGTTCAGAATTCTGATTTGTACTGGTTAACCGGTATTGAGCAGGAAGATACTATGTTGGTGCTGATGCCGCATAATCCCGATCCGCAATACCGCGAAGTATTGGTATTGGTTCGTCCGAATGAGTTGAAGGAAAAATGGGATGGTCACCGATTGCGTGCATCAGAAGCTACGGCTATTTCCGGAATTGAAACGATTGTTTGGCTGGATACGCTGGATGGTTTACTGCAACCATGGATTCATTTGAGTGAGAATATTTACCTCAACTCCAACGAAAACGACCGCAAACACAATCAGGTAATGGTTCGGGATTATCGTTATGCAAAAGAAATGCAGGAACGTTATCCATTGCATCAATATAAACGCAGTGCAGCGATTCTGAAAGAACTGCGCGCCATAAAGACACCGCTTGAAATTGAAGTGATGCAACAGGCTATGGACATCACCGGAAAAACTTTTCAACGATTGCTGAAGTTTATTCGTCCGGGTGTAATTGAATACGAAATTGAAGCAGAGATTCAACACTCATTTTTAAGCCAACGTGCGAGTGGCCCTGCGTATGGTTCCATCATTGCCAGTGGCGATAGTGCCCGTGTGTTGCATTATGTAGAGAACAACCGGGAATGTAAAGACGGTGATTTAATATTGATGGATTTTGGTGCGCGGTATGGTAACTATTGTGCGGATTTAACCCGCACGGTTCCCGTAAATGGTAAGTTTACACGACGTCAGAAAACGGTCTACAATGCATGTTTACACCTGCATCATTATGCAGCCAGTATATTAAAGCCCGGTATTTCAATTGTAGATTATACAGAGAAAGTGGGAGATGAAGCCACAGTGGTTTTCCATAAAATCGGGTTATTAAAAAAATCGGATATCAAAAATGAAGATCCTGCCAATCGTGCCTATCGTAGATATTTATATCATGGAATATCCCATCACTTAGGTATTGATGTTCATGATGTGGGAACCCGCACCGAGCCTATTCGTGCCGGGATGGTGTTTACCGTGGAACCCGGAATATATATTGAAGAAGAAGGTATGGGCATTCGTATTGAAAATAATTTCTGGATAACCAAGAACGGAAATAAAGACCTGATGAAAAACATTCCGATTACGGTGGAGGAAATTGAAGCATTGATGAAAAAATAATTGACTCACTTTATTTTACAGTTTTGAGACACATCCCCAATTTATTTACACTACTGAATCTGGTGTTTGGTTGCATGGCCATCATTGTAACATTGCAAAATGGAATTACCATTCAATACACCGAAGATGCTTCGCAGTTTATTGATGTTACGGAGAATCTGGTGCTGGCCTCGGTGTACATTGCGGTTGCGGCATGTATTGATTTCCTCGACGGATTTGTAGCACGCCTGATGGGGGCTGCTTCGGAGCTTGGAAAACAGCTTGATTCCCTCGCAGATGTGGTAAGCTTTGGGGTGGCACCGGGCATGATTGTGTATCAGTTCCTCCGGTTAAGTTGGGCCAAAGAATCAGCGGGTATCGACGTATACTGGTGGTTGTTATTACCCGCTTTGTTGATTCCGTTAGCCGCAGCTTACCGACTTGGTCGTTTTAACCTCGATCATTCGCAGGAATATGGGTTTAAAGGTGTGCCGGTGCCTGCAGCAGGGTTACTAATTGCTTCCTTCCCACTCATTTATTGGTTCAGCGGAAACGAAACAGCCATCTCACTTTTATTGAATCAATGGGTCTTGTATGCGGTGGTGTTGCTCGTGAGTGGTTTAATGATTAGCCGGATTCCGATGATGGCATTTAAGTTTAAAGAAAAATCTATTCCTGCTAATTTGCCACAGGTGATGTTAGTGGTGATTGCAGTGGTTGCCACGCTGTCGCTGAAATGGATGGCTGTGCCGGTAGTCTTTTTATCCTACATTATTTTATCTTTGATTTTTAAGAAAAAAACATGAAATACACAGCACAAGTAAGGGTGATGCCTTTAAAAGATTTGCTGGATCCTCAGGGGAAAGCGGTTTTGGGCGGATTAAACAATTTGGGTTTACATGCTGTCAGCGATGTGCGGATTGGTAAACATATTGACTTAATTGTAGAGGCATCCAGTGCCGAAGAAGCGAAAGCGGTTGCATCGCATGCTGCTAAACAATTGCTCGCCAATCCTGTCATGGAAACATTTGAAGTACATGTGGTATAATCATGTTATACATTGTACCTACACCCATCGGAAATTTGTCGGATATCACATTCCGGGCTATCGACATTTTAAAGCAGGTTGATCTCATCCTTGCGGAAGATACAAGAACATCATCGGTGTTGCTCCGTCATTACGGAATACAAAAACCCATCACACCATACCATCAGCACAATGAACATAAGGTTGCATCGCATTTAGTGCAACAACTCCAGCAGGGAATGCAGATGGCACTGATAACAGATGCAGGAACTCCAGGCATCAGTGATCCCGCATGGCTGCTCATACGTGCCTGCATTGATCAGGGAGTAGACATACAATCGTTGCCGGGAGCTACGGCCTTTGTACCGGCTTTGGTGAACAGTGGATTGCCCACCCATCGTTTTTGTTTTGAAGGTTTTCTTCCATTGAAAAAAGGGCGGCATACCTTACTGACTAAACTGGCAGTGGAAGAACGAACCATTATTTTATATGAAAGTCCGATGCGACTCGTGAAAACCCTTGCACAGTGTATTGAATATTTTGGGGGTAACAGGCGTTGTTGTGTAAGCCGCGAACTCACTAAAAAGTTCGAAGAAAATAAACGGGGAACATTACAGGAAGTGCATGAATACTTTACCGGTAAAGCAGTGAAAGGAGAACTGGTTATTGTGATAGAAGGTGCTATAGGTTGAAGTGGAATCGTTTTTCTGTTTTCATTAGGATTAAATAAATTAATTTCCGAAGTAAAAAAAATAGCTCATGAAGTGGATTGTAGTATTATTCCTCACCGGTTTTGTTTTATCGGTAAACGCACAAAGTGCCGCATGGCAGCAGAAAGCGCAGTACACCATGCAGATTGATATGGATGTGGAAACCAACCGGTTTACAGGGAAGCAAAAGCTGGTGTATACCAACAATTCACCCGATGCGCTGAATAAATTGTTCTATCATTTATACCTGAATGCATTCCAGCCGAACAGCAATATGGATGTGCGCAGCCGAGAGCTGGGTAAAAAAATGGTGTTTGGTACTCCTGATTGGGATGCTCGCGTAAAAGACCGTATTGCCAATCTGAAGCCTGATGAAATAGGTTACCAAAAAATTGTTTCCATTAAACTCAATGGGGTTCCTCAGCAATTCACGTATCATGAAACCATCCTGGAGGTCCATCTGAATAAGCCCATCTTACCCGGCACAAAGGCCGTGTTGGATATGGAGTTTGAAGCACAGGTGCCTTTGCAGATTCGGCGCACCGGACGAGATAATCCGAGAACAGGGGTGCGGTACAGTATGAGCCAGTGGTATCCCAAAATATGCGCGTACGACCAGAACGGATGGCATCCGAACCCGTATGTGGCCAGAGAATTTTATGGTGTTTTTGGAGATTTTGATGTGAGTATATCGATTGATAAAGAGTATAAAATAGGTGCCACAGGCGTGCTCACCAATGCTGCTGAAATTGGCTGGGGATACGATCAGCCGGGCACTGCTTTAAAACCGGTATCCACAGCAAAGCGCACCTGGAAGTTCAAAGGGTCGAACATTCATGATTTTGTATGGGCAGCGGATCCTTCGTATGTGCATATCCGTAAGAAAGTACCCGCAGGGCCCGATATTCATGTGATCTATAAACCAAAAGATGGAGAGAGTGGGATAAATCCTGAATGGGAACGCGTAGCGGATGCTACGATACAGGTGTTCCCGTTTATTGAAAAGCATTTTGGAAAGTACCCTTATCCGCAATATTCCTATATCCATGGTGGCGACGGCGGAATGGAGTATGCTATGGCTACTTTAATTCAGGGGCCTTCACTCGGTACGGCCTTTCATGAACTGATGCACAGTTGGTATCAGATGGTTTTGGGTTTTAATGAAAGCGTTTACCCATGGATGGATGAAGGGTTTACCAACTACACCGAAGAGCTGGCGATGAAAGCCTATACCGGTAAATCGTCTTTACAAGGGTATCGCGATAGGCTGGAGAAACAGTTCGATAAACGACTGGAAGAACGCATTGCGATATTGCCCGAAAATCATTCAGGTGCGTACGATAATTATTATCGTTTGGTAGAATCCGGACTGGAAGAGCCGCTCACCACACATGCCGATCATTTCAATACCAATTTTGCTTACGCTATAGCCTCTTATTCCAAAGGTGAAATTTTCCTTGCGCAATTGGGTTACATTGTAGGGGATGCAGTACGGGATAAGATACTGCTGGAGTTCTACAAGAAGTTTTCTTTCAAACATCCGGATGCCAATGATTTTATGCGTGTAGCCCGCACCGTGAGTAACCTGGAATTAAACTGGTACAAAGACTTATGGGCAGGCACTACCCAAACCATTGATTACGGCATTGATAGTTTATGGGAAGAGCAGGGTAAAGCGCGTATCCGTCTTGCCCGCATCGGTCAAATGCCCATGCCTATTGATGTGAAGATTACCTATCAGGACAGTACCGTTTCCTGGCATTATATTCCGTTGAACTTGATGTACGGAGCCAAAAAGCCGGAAGAAGGCCATGGTAAGCCCTTGGTGGAAACGGCATGGTTATGGACGCATCCACAGTATACATTTTCTGCAACGAAAGGATTGCGTCAAATCCAATCCATACAAATAGATCCTTCCAAACGTATGGCAGATGTAGAGCAACGCAACAATCAGTTAACGCTCAACTGGTAAGGGGTTAAGCAGGTTGGTGTAACATAAATTTTTGCTGGAAGTAAGGTTCAGAGAAAATCTGTTCCAATTCCCATATATAAGGCTTGCACCCACTCTCCATAATTTCCTGTGCAAGGTCGCCTCCTTTTAGGCAGATGAGCCCGCTGTGTGCGGAATGTTTCTTTTTGAGCAGGGGTTTACTCCATCGCCATAAATTGCCGAGTGGTGCTACGGCCCTTGATACTACGGTATCAAATTTGCGGTTTTTGATATCTTCAGCGCGTGTATGCGATACCGTTACATTGAGCAAATTCAATGCGGCACAAACTTCTTCCACTACGGTGAGTTTTTTTCTGATACTGTCTACCAAATGAAATTCAACCTCCGGAAAAAAGATTGCCAGTGGTACGCCGGGAAATCCTCCTCCGCAACCCAAATCCATCACCTCATCACCCGTATTGAATTCAAACTGTGTGGCAATGGAAAGAGAGTGTAAAACATGATGGAGGTAGAAATGGTCCATGTCTTTGCGGCTGATGACGTTGATTTTCGTATTCCATTCAGCATAAAGGGCTTGTAAATTTTTAAACTGTTCGGTTTGCTTCGGGGTGAAGTCAGTAAAATATTTCTGTAGTATGTCCATTTACTTCCAGTTCTTATTCGGTTTACGAATCAATGCTCCTGCAAAGATGATATAATACAGGAACATCCATACATCGAGCAGGATAAAATAAGGAATCAGGTCTTTCTCATTCAGTTTTCTCATGGTTTTAATGAATACGAACGCCTGCATCAACCACCTGAAACCGATGATGCCCAATGCTACACGCCAATCATAGAACAACGCAGTGCACACGGCCATTGGGTAAAATAAAAAATGTGACAATGCGTAAGTGCCCAGCAGGAATCGGTGAAAAGGCTTATAGAATTTCCCTGTGGTATAATGCCTCATTTTCTGCTGTCGCCATTGCGACCAGGAAGATGCAGGCTTGCTGATGGTAAAACTTTCAGGATGAATTTGTATGGCTGTATTCTTTTTGTTGGCCACTTTGTTGATGAACAAATCATCATCACCACCCGGGATATGGTTGTGTGATGAAAAACCTTTTTGCCTGAAAAAAACAGTTTTTTTATAACTCAGGTTTCTGCCCACACCCATATACGGAATGCCTGCACGTGCAAAACTGAGGTATTGTAACGCCGCATGGAATGTTTCCCAACGAATCAGTTTGTTCAGTATTCCTTTTTTCTTGGCATAGGCTCCGTAACCGAGTACAATTTCAGTATCCGGCCCGTACGCTTCCTGCATTCGTTCAATCCAATGTTCAGAAGCAGGAATGCAATCCGCATCGGTGAGCAATACTACTTCATACTTGGCGGTTTTAATTCCAATACTCAGTGGGAATTTTTTTCCTGGAATCATTTTGGCTTCCTGTGTTAAATCAACAATGTGCAATTGTTTGAAAGTTTTTCTCAATTCCTCAAGCAGGTACTTGGTTTCATCGTATGAATTATCGTTTACCACAATAATTTCGTGGGTTGATCTGTACGCTTGCACCAGGCTACCCGGCAGGTTTCTGGCGAGATTGTCGGCCTCATCTCTTGCACAAATAATTACACTAACCGGATGGGTTTGATACTCATTTTTAGTTTTGGGAGCATATAATGCCAGCCGCATGAAAAAAAACAGGTAATAAAATAATTGTATGGCCGCAACCAGTACGAACAGGCAGAAGAGAATGAATTTCCAGTAATGCAGGATTTGCTCAAAATACATGGGCGCAAATGTAAATGAAGTTCGTGCTATTTTAGAAATGAATTATACAGTTTGGCCGTGGTATCTTTGCACACAATTTAAGCTATGGCGGCATTAACTTTCACCCTGAACGGGAAGGATACGCACTCCGGTGCACGTGCGGGTACAATCGTAACAGATCACGGAGAGATTGCCACTCCCATTTTCATGCCCGTGGGTACGGTGGGTAGTGTGAAAGCTGTAACACAACAGCAGTTGATGGAGGATGTGGAGGCGCAGATTATTTTAGGGAATACCTATCATTTATATCTGCGGCCGGGCATGGAAGTATTGGAAAAGGCAGGGGGTTTGCATCGTTTCAATGGCTGGAACAAGCCCATCCTTACCGATAGTGGCGGATTTCAGGTTTTTTCGCTTTCCGCACAACGAAAAATCAACGAAGAGGGCGTTGTGTTTCGTTCACACATCGACGGGAGTAAGCATTTATTCACCCCGGAGAAAGTGATGGATATTCAGCGAACAATTGGTGGCGATATTGTAATGGCCTTTGATGAATGCCCGCCCGGCGGCAGTGATTTTAATTATGCCAAACAATCAATGGAATTAACGCATCGCTGGCTGAACAGGTGCTGGGAACATTTTCACAATACACCTGACTGTTACGGATACACGCAGAATTTATTTCCAATTGTTCAGGGTGGTGTGCATCGTGACTTACGGATTGAATCCTGTGCGTTTATCGCATCGAAAGGTGCTGTGGGTAATGCCATCGGAGGTTTAAGTGTGGGGGAGCCATTGGATAAAATGTATGAGATTTGTGCATTGTGTTGCGATCATCTGCCTGATGCAAAGCCCCGCTATCTGATGGGTGTAGGTACACCCTGGAATATATTGGAGTGTATCGGCATGGGCGTGGATATGTTTGATTGTGTGATGCCTACACGAAACGGCCGCAACGCTATGTTGTTTACTTCTGAGGGTGTGGTAAATATTGATAATAAAAAGTGGGAATTCGATTTTACTCCGTTGGATGAGGGCATTGGGAGTGGCGTGAGTACGTATTACTCCAAAGCCTATGTGCGTCATTTGTTCAAGAGTGGCGAGTATTTAGGGTTGATGATTGCTAGTATCCATAACCTGGCCTTTTATTTGTGGTTGGTGGGAGAAGCGCGCCGGCATATTATGGCAGGTACATTTGCATCATGGAAAACAACAATGGTTGAAAAGTTGCAGCGCAGATTATAGCAAAGGTATAATCATTTATTTTCTTATTTTGGGCACTCAAAACCTCCTCTTATGAAACAATTCGTATGGTTGATGCTGTTCGTTCCCTTTTGGAGTGTAGCACAGATTCAGGAACAGGAAGACAGTGATTCGAAGGATGCACCCATTCATGTGCATATCACCGACTTCAAGAAAAATGCAAGTCCGAATGAAATTATCGTATTCCGCAGTGTGAACAACGGGCGTGAATATCAGGGTATATCCGGCGAGGATGGCAAGTTTGCCACCAGGTTACCGGCTGGCGATAAGTACGAGATTTTCATATTAGGGTTTAAAGATTCTACTAGCTATAATGTGTTTGAGATTCCGGCGCTGGATGAAAATGCATATTATAAAGACCCTTTTAAAGTAGATATACAATTTGAGCCATCGCGCACATTCGTGTTAGAGGATTGTAATTTTGAAACCGGTAAGGCATTGTTGGAGCCGGAGTCGTATGTTGTGATAGATGAGCTGGTCAATTATCTGAAGAGAAAGACGGATCAGCGCATTGAAATTGGGGGGCATACCGACAATGTAGGCTCGGCAGCCA
>JAHBTM010000041.1 GCA_019638635.1 Ferruginibacter sp.
CTTCACAAGGAACCATAACCGATGGTGGTATGGCTTTGTATAGTGGTACTTGCAATAACTTAACTCTGATTAGTTGCAATGATGATGGCGGCCCGGGTTTAATGCCTCAAATTTCTGCCAACAACCTCACACCGGGTGATACCCTTTGGGTGAGATTCTGGGAGTATGGCAATGATGTACAAGGTACTTTTAGTATTTGCGTATACATGCCTCCACCGCCTCCTCCTGCAGCCTCTTGTGCCACGGCTCAATCTTTCTGTACCAGTACAACACCTACCACGGTTCCCAATATTACAGGGCAACCAAGCATAGGCGGATCCGGTGCCTACGGATGCCTGTTTACTGTTCCAAATCCAACATTCTACTATCTTCAAATTCAAAACTCAGGTAGTATCTCTATTCAAATTTCACAAACCAGCACCACCGGTACCGGTTTGGATGTTGACTTTATTGTATGGGGGCCATTTAATAGCCTGGATGCAGCCTGTGTAGGAATTGATGCGAATAGTATAGTGGATTGCAGCTATTCTATTGCTGCTGTAGAAGTAGCGGATATCCCCAATGCTCAAGCGGGCGAATTCTATTTGTTCCTGGTTACGAATTTTAGTGATCAACCGGGTACTATTACATATCAACAAATTGGTGGAACCGGATCGAGTGATTGTAGTTTAGTGTGTACACTCGATGCAGCCAATACCGGTCCTGCCTGTGCCGGAGGTACAATCAATCTTACAGCATCCACTGTTCCAAATGCTACATACACATGGACGGGTCCGTCATGTTTCACATCTACTGACCAAAATCCTGTGAATGTACCTGTACCTACCGTTCCAGGCACGTATACGTATACCGTTACCGCTACTGGTCCTAACGGTATTCGTTGTACGGACACTACACGCGTAACCGTAATTGCAGCACCGAACTTAGGAGCTGATACCACCTTCCTGATTTGCGAAAACGGTTCAGTGGATTTGACGGCTATCTACAACACCACTGATTTAACGGTTAGCTGGACATACAACACTCAAAATGTGGGTAATCCTTCAGCTGTTACCGCTGCCGGTGTATACGAACTCATAGCCATCAATACGGTAGGCTGTGCTGATACCGCACGTGTTACGGTGAATGTAAATACCATTAACCTCACAGCCACATCCGTACAAACGGCCTGTCAACAAAACGGTATTATAACGGCCACTGTACAAGGCGGTATTGCGCCATTCAATTACACCATCAGTTCAGATCCTGGCAACCCGCAAACAAGCAATGAGTTCCCGGTGAATGCCCCGGGTGCATACACCCTCACGGTTTCTGATTCATTACAATGTTCAGCTCAGGCTGCGATAGATGTGGTGTTTATCCCTCCATTCACTGTGGATGCAGGAAATAATGTATCTATCTTCTCCGCAGAAACCACACAACTGTTAGCCGTTCCCAATCAGCAGGCAACCAGTGTACTTTGGACACCGGCACTCGGACTCAGTGCTACCAATATACTGAACCCTGTTGCTTCTCCGGAAGAAACCACTATCTACACAGTAGAAGTTACCAGTGCTGAAGGTTGTCTGGCAACAGACGATGTAACTGTAACTGTTGTACCTATTTGTATCAACCTCAGAAATGCGTTTACGCCTAACGGTGATGGAATCAATGATTTCTTCCTGGTGTATAACTCATTCAACTGTCTGAGTAAGGTTACTTTGAACGTGTTCAACCGTTATGGTAATAAAGTGTATGAATCTAAAGACTACCGCAATGATTGGGATGGCACCTACAAAGGCAAACCCGTTCCGGATGGTACATACTATGCTGTGGTGGATTATTACCTGATAAACGGTAAAAAAATCACCCGCAAAACAGATTTAACGATTCTGCGGGCGAAATAAAACCAACGTATACATCTTTTCAAAAACTGTTCGAAAGAACAGTTTTTTTTTGTGCCATATCGTTTAGGCCTTATGCCACTCAATCCAATAGTGTAATAACAACCAACTTGTAATTTTTTTATACCTTCAAGCTTTCACGACTGACATATCATTGAAAACTATATCCTGTTCATTGTGCAGGGTACAATCACAGCTTCATTGCATGACAGAAACTACATCCGGTAAGTCAGGGAATTACAGGCAACGATTGCTGCGCAACCGATGGATAAAACCACTCGTTGGATATACCAAGCGAATGTATGACTCTGCCATTGAAACAAATTCACAGGTTAAGATTCAACTGTTACAGTTTATACCATTTTTTATTGCAGCGGCTATTACCGGCATATTGGCTTTCGGATATGCGGAGTTGTTTCGATTGGCGGAAAAATTTTCGCATAGTCTGCATGCCGTTCATCCGTTTTTCATTTTCGTATTAACCCCTGCTTGTTTTCTGCTATCGTGGTGGGTGGTTGTGCGTTATGCACCTAATGCAAAAGGAAGTGGTATCCCACAGGTTATGGCCGCTCTACAACTTTCAAATCCAAGTACCGGAAAGTACATCAATACTCTACTTAGTGTACGCATCGCAGTTGTTAAGATCATTTCCAGCGTATTCAAGGTAATTGGTGGGGGAATCGTTGGGCGCGAAGGCCCTACCATTCAAATTGCCAGTTCGGTTTTTCATGAAGTGCAGAACAGATTGCCGAAATGGTGGATATCCATCTCACAAAAAAACATGCTGATGGCCGGAGCTGCATCAGGATTGGCAGCCGCATTCAACACACCGCTCGGAGGTATCATATTTGCCATTGAGGAGTTATCAAAGTTTCATGTACGGTATTACAAATCATCTTTGTTTATTGCAGTAATTATTGCAGGTTTGGCGGCACAGGGTTTAGGAGGATCATACCTCTACCTGGGTTATCCTAAATTATCTATTGACAGTTGGAAGGTGATAGCCGGCGTACTGCTAACCGCTATGCTCTGCGGGTATTTCGGATCCAAAATGGGTGTATGGATACTGGGTATCATGAAAAGAATCACACGATTTAAAAATCGATTGAAGCAGGTGGGAATTGTATTGGTTAGTGGAATCTTAATGGCCATAATAATTTATTTTCTGGGAAGTGAATCAATGGGGTCGGGAAAGGAAATCATGGACCGTACGTTATTTACCGCCGATAAACAGGTGGAATGGTATATGCCTTTTGCCAGAATAGCCGGATTAATTACTTCGTTTAGCTTTGGGGGTGCCGGTGGAGTATTTGCTCCTTCGCTGAGTGCCGGTGCATCTATGGGTGCGGTTGTGGCCGGATTCCTCAATCTGGCTTCGGGTAACGCCAATATCCTTATACTGGTAGGGATGACCACCTTCCTTACAGGCATAACACGCGCACCATTTACTGCTTCTATTATCATATTTGAAATGACCGACCGACATAGTGTGATTTTTTATTTGTTACTCGGAGCACTGGTGGCCAATTTGATAGCCCGATATGTTGATAAGCAATCTTTCTACGACCAATTGCGTGAGCAATATGTAAATGATGTGATACATCGGACAAAGGATGCCCAATAAGTTGAATGACAATCCATGCCCTTTAGCTATGTCGTATGTTGAAAGCATGCTACGATGAATTTTAAGAAATACAAAAGATGCTAAATGAAGATGAATAAGTAATGCCTTTCTGCTGTTTCGGGTTGTGCAATCAATTGATTACTTTTATTCAATGGATGTAGAATGGCTCAGGTCATATGCTCTCAGAAAACCGAATGTATCTGAATGTTTCCCCTTTGATGAACACACCCTGGTGTTTAAAAAAGGTGATAAGATATTTATGTTGATGGCACTCGACGAATTTCCATTACGGGTGAATTTAAAATGTGATCCGGAATGGGCCATTGAATTGAGAGCATCCTATCCTGAACACATATTTCCCGGATATCACATGAATAAAAAACATTGGAATACCGTGGTGGTCAATGGAAAACTTTCACCCGATTTAATGCAGCGAATGGTGGATGAGAGTTATGAAAAGGTGAAGGCAAAGAAGACATCCGCTTAATGCACGATCTTCAATCGAAATGATATGTTTAAACATCCCGGAAAAACCAGAACACTTGCCCACAACCTGAAAATTGCTTCTGTTTTATCTTTTGTAGCAGGACTTGTAAATGTTGCGGGATTTTTGGCGGTACAACAACTCACGACCAATGTAACTGGTCATTTTGCTTATCTGATTGAAGAAGTGTACCGGATGAATGTGCATCTGGCCCTGCAGTTTTTCTTGTTTATCATTTTTTTCTTTCTGGGGTCATTTTTCTCAAATCTGATTATAGAAATCACTTCACGTCAAAGTGAAAGATTTATGTATGTCATCCCCATTTTGCTGGAAGTTTGTTTACTGACCGCTATCGGATTGTTGGGAACAAACCATGAGCATGAACACGCAGAGGCGATTGCCTATGGATTGCTGTTTACAATGGGATTACAAAACTCAATGGTTACTACCATTTCCAACTCGGTGGTGCGTACAACACATTTAACAGGCCTCTTTACCGATTTGGGTATCGAACTGTCGCAGTTGCTTTTTTATAAAGCTTCCAGCGAACGTAAAGCACTTCAATCCAGTATACAACTCAGGCTAACAATCATTTTTTTCTTCTTTATCGGAGGTGTTACTGCCGGTGCCGCATACACTAAGTTGGGTTTGTACACATTGTTTATCGGAGCAATGATGTTAATGGGCGGACTCATGTACGATGCGGTTAAATTCAGGTTGATTCTCTTAAAACGTAAGTGGCATATTTAGCACGGTATTATGATTCACTATATCGGAAAAAAATGGAATGCACGTAGCAGTGCACTCCATTGTGAATTCCCGTGTACCATTCGAACCGGGATATTAGCCCCGACCGTACCAGTTGATTTTCCTGCTTACATACATAATGCAGGCCAGCACAATGAATAAACCTATACTGCCTACGAGCAGGGCGGTGTCTTCCAGCCTCAACAGTACAAAAATGAATCCATATAGTATAGATAAGGTAGCAGAGAATACAAAGGCAGCCTTCCAGTTTCCAAAATGGCTTTTCGCATAAAGCACAACCATGGATATTGTGGCTATGGCAGATATCAGGTAGGCATAATCGAAAATAATGTATTCACTTACCGATAAGAGAAGTGAATAGAAAATGACCAGCGCCATCCCCACCAATACATACTGAACCGGATGAAATGGTTTTTTACTAACCAACTCCATGATGAAAAATACGGCAAAGGTGAGGCCGATGATGAGAATGGCATATTTCACACTTCGAAGTGCTTTATCATAATGATCGGCCGGCTGTACCAGACTCACACCAAATGCGGTGCCTTCTGTCTGAATCTGATCACTTTTACTAACCGCTGCAAAAGGAAGATTGGCTTGATTGAAATTCCAGCTGGCCGTGAACCCGGTCGCATCTACCTTGCGTTGATTAGGTAAATTGTTTCCATCAAAAGAAGGACTATGCCAGTTTGATTTCAATTGAAAACTGCTATTGCTGCTTATAGGCAGGAAATGAAGTTTACCACTGCCTTTTAGGCTTACATCCATGTCAAAGTTAATGCCCTCTTCTAATTGCTCAATCGTTAGTGGCACAGGAGCAGATAGTCCGGATTGTTTGAATACTTCTGCCGGTACACCGGGTGATAGTTCAATGGATTGCTGCCCAAAACGTATCCTGATTTCTTTTTCAACTCCTTTGTAATCACCAATTCCGAAACATATTCTCGCCTGATCCAATTGCAATTGCTCCTTCTTGATATCCGAAGGCCATTGAGGCTTGAATGTGCCACTAAGTTGTAAGTGGCTTCTGTAAAGTAAAATGGTATAGATTGATCTTGCACGTGTTTCAGGAAACACCTCACCTTGTACCGTAAGGTGCTTTGAAAACAAAACCAATGGTTGCGTATGTTGAACCGGTTTGCCTTCATGATTCAGGAAGGTTTCTGTATAAGGAACTATTATATAAGGCGATGCAATGGTTTGCGGGTTAGCCCATCGTGCACTGACTTCCTGCACCACTTCCTGATGCCGCTTCTCCCGTTCTTCTATCAGGTGTGTAATGAATAGGGTTGGGATGAGCAAGAGCAAAATGAGCCCGCCTGTTGTTAACCCTTTAATGAGGATTGATCCCTGCGCTGATGCAGGAGGTTGGATGGGTGATGTTTCCATTGTTGAATTGATTTTATGAGTGATTGAGTGTAATAATTCACTAGTTGTGGATTCTTCAGTAGGGATTCCCTGAACTTCCTGGAAAAAGCGGATATATTTTCTTTCCATGATACGCAAGGCCAACCAGCACGACATCCCCAGAAATGAAAACACTAACACAGACTGAAAGAATGTATTATATCCGTAGTCTGGAAATGCATGTAGAAATGGCACATGAATCAGGCTGAGTGACAACACACACAGTACCACAAATGCAAATAGAAAAATGCGAATGATGAGCAGTTTTTTTTGAACCGGTTGATTGAGGGGCATAAAACACAACAGCATCCAAAAAATAAACTGACCGGGTATGCTTAGCACAGCGGTAAACGTCAACAGCCAGGGTAGTACGATCCAGGGCGCACCGCTTACCATAATCATCCATGCACCGGTGAGTAGGATGAATGTGCAGCAGGCAATAAGGCTGAATTGTAGTGTGAACCAAAGGCTTCGGAATATTTTCATTTAGTTAAAAGTGCTTTGAAAAACAAAGTATATAGATAAAAAAATATTATTGCATACTGCGGATCATTTTTTCAAGGGCTGCCAGGTGTTGTTTAAATTGCTTTTCACCGCTTTTGGTTATAGAATAGCGGGTGTTGGTTTTTCTCCCAATAAACCCTTTTTTTACCTGAATGTACTGGTGGTCTTCCAGTGTTTTTAAATGGCTGGCCAGGTTACCATCGGTTAACTGCATCAATTCTTTCAGCTCATTAAAATTGATTTCACTGTTCACCATCAATGCACTCATGATGCCTAACCGGATGCGGTTATCGAATGCCTTGTTTAATTGTTCTATGGGGTTTATCATGGTGTTTTCGTGTAGTGTTCAGGGTTAGGCGTGTATGTTTTTATAATCATATTTAAGCCACATCCAGATTCCGTAAACAATGTGCATCAATCCAAAGCCGATGGCCCAAAAATATAAACCATATCCGATGAACCACATACTGATCAGCCCCAGAATGATTTCAGTATATCCCAGATATTTGATTTCGTTTAGTGTGTATTTGGCGGCATTCACAAGCCCCAGTCCATAAAATATTAAACAAGCAGGAGCTACCAATCCGAAGGTGCCAAACTGCAACAAACGAAAAAGAAATATTCCTCCCACTATCATCGGGATACCTACACTGGCCAATACTCGTTTCGAAGCATTGCCCCATACCGGAATGCCTTCTTTTTTGCTCTTTATCCATGTAAAAACAAAGGCTGATATGAATGCACTAAAAAATGTACCTACCGCTATCCAAAACAACCAGGTATTGAATAGGATGCTGTAATCCTCAGCCATAGCCTGAACAATAGCTATTTCCGGATGTATGATATACTCCTTATAGCCATATACATAGGGGTGGGCTATCCATGCGCCTGCCAGCGCACATACTCCGGCACTTACTCCGCTTAAACCGCTTAAACTGATGAAACGACTGCTTCTTTCCATCATACGCCGGATATCACGAATGGTTTCTATGGATTCTGACTGATTCATAAAAGTGCTTTGAAAAACAAAGTAAAATAAAATATTACATACATGGAAATATTTTTTCAGTCTTTTGGATAATTTTTTTATTACTGTAGAATTCGCTCATTATAAGCTGCCATAGGTGGAAACAAAAATGCCCTCCGTGGTGGAGGGCAGGAGTGATGTAATATCGTGAAAAATTATTTTTGAAAACTATTACTCACCACCAGGTTTTTCGAACCCGATGTATAGATGTAAAATCCTTCACCGGATTTAACGCCCAGTTTACCTGCAGTTACCATATTGATTAATAACGGGCAAGGCGCGTATTTGGGATTACCAAACCCATCATGCAATACCCGAAGAATACTGAGGCACACATCCAATCCAATGAAATCGGCCAATTGTAAAGGGCCCATCGGATGAGCCATTCCCAGTTTCATCACCGTATCAATTTCTTCCACGCCGGCTACCCCTTCAAACAAACTGTAGATGGCTTCGTTGATCATCGGCATTAAAATACGATTCGCAATGAATCCGGGATAATCATTTACAGCACATGGTATTTTCCCTAACTTTTTACTGAGTTGTACAATCGTTTCCGTGACATCTTTATCCGTAGCATAGCCGTTGATGATTTCAACCAGTTTCATCACCGGAACCGGATTCATAAAGTGCATACCAATGACCTTTGACGGCCTGGAGGTAACAGCGGCAATTTGAGTGATGGATATGGATGATGTATTGGTAGCTAGGATGCAGTGTGCCGGAGCATGATGATCCATACTTTTGAATATGTTCAACTTCAGTGTGGTATTCTCCGTTGTCGCTTCCACTACCAGGTCTGCTTTCGCTACTCCTTCTTCCACAGAAACCGCCGTTTTTATTCGGCCCAGCGCAGCGTTTTTATCAGCTTCAGTAATAACTTCTTTCGCAACCTGCCGGTCCAGATTCTTTTGGATCGTTTGAATGGCCTTTTCAAGTTGTGCGGTCTGTACATCTATTAATGTAACATCAAAACCCGATTGCGCAAATACATGTGCAATGCCATTGCCCATGGTTCCTGCACCTATCACGGCTACGTGTTGAATACTCATAAACTGATTTTAAATTTTCACTATCGGTTACGCGTAACCTAAATTGTCTGAATTATCTGAATGCATTGAAACCGGTTACATCCATACCCGTAATCAACAGGTGGATGTCGTGTGTTCCTTCATAGGTAATCACACTCTCCAGGTTCATCATGTGCCTCATTACCGGGTACTCTCCGGTAATACCCATTCCTCCCAGCATCTGACGGGCATCCCTGCATATTTGAGTGGCAATCTCGCAGGCATTTCGCTTAGCCATACTTACTTGTTGAGGAGTGGCTTTGCCTTCATCCATCAGTACACCCAGCCTCCAGTTCAACAGTTGCGCTTTGGTTATTTCCGTTACCATTTCTGCCAGCTTCTTCTGCTGTAGCTGAAAACCGCCAATTGGTCTGCCAAACTGTATCCTTTCCTTACTGTATTCCAGTGCGGTGTGATAACAATCCATTGCAGCACCCACAGCACCCCAGGCAATACCATAACGGGCTTTGGTGAGGCATCCTAACGGGCCTTTCAAACCCTGCACATTCGGAAATATATTCGCTTTCGGCACTTTCACATTATCAAAAACCAATTCACCGGTTGCGGAAGCACGCAGGCTCCATTTACCATGGGTTGTTGGGGTGCTGAATCCTTCCATCCCTCTTTCCACAACCAGGCCACGAACCACACCGGCTTCGTCTTTGGCCCACACTACGGCAACCTGACTAAAAGGTGCGTTACTGATCCACATTTTGGCACCGTTTAAAATCACGTAGTCGTCACCGTTATCACGAATGTTGGTGAGCATACTGCTGGGGTCACTTCCATGATTGGGTTCAGTTAATCCGAAACATCCCAACCACTCTCCACTGGCTAGTTTGGGAAGGTATTTCATACGCTGTTCTTCACTGCCATATGCATATATCGGATACATCACCAAACTGCCCTGTACACTGGCGGTACTTCTTACGCCACTATCTCCACGTTCCAGTTCCTGCATCATGAGGCCATAACTGATATAATCTAATCCGCCTCCTCCGTATTGTTCAGGAACGGTAGGCCCGAAACAACCGATATCTCCCATTTGTTTCACAATGTGCTCAGGAAATTCTGCACGTTGAGCATAGTCTTCTATGATGGGTGAAATTTCTTTTTTCACATAATTGCGTACGGTATCGCGAATCATTTTCTGCTCTTCGGTGAGCAGCGCATCTACATTAAAATAATCGGGAGATTGGAACAAATCTGTTTTGGCAGCCATATATATAAATTTTTATGCCGGCCCTACCGGGCAAACGGTTTGCAAATATAAAGCATACCATCCTTCTGTAAAAGATTTGTATGTTTACTGCATCGTTTTAACCACATCTTTATGTATACATATCTGGCTTTAGGCGACAGCTACACCGTGGGTGAACAGGTACCGCTTTTTGAAAGTTTTCCTTACCAAACTGTTCAGTTACTGCGTGGTCAGGGACTGGTGGTTCTGGCTCCGGAAATAGTGGCAAAAACCGGGTTTACAACGGATGAGTTGCTGAGCCTAATAAATGAATCTACATTTTTATCATCCTATGATTTGGTTACATTGTTGATTGGCGTAAACAATCAATACCGTGGCCGCAGCACCGATACTTTTACACCGGAATTAAATACCCTTGCTGAAAAAGCCATTGCGTTTGCAGGAGGAAATCCTCAACGTGTGGTAATGCTCAGTATTCCGGATTGGGGTGTTACGCCCTTTGCTAAAGAAAAAGATAGTAAAACTATATGCGAAGAGATAGATGCGTACAACAAAGTGTGTGAAGAAACTGCACAAGCATTCGGTATGCATTTTATCAATATTACCGATACACAGCGTATCCATGGTCATTTGGAAGAATACCTTGCAACGGATGGTTTACATCCTTCAGGAAAAGAGTACGCCGTTTGGGCCGGTGCATTAGCCAGGGTGGCAGCTAAAATACTTCATTCTAAATAACCACTCATTTCAAATTGATATTGTTGCGCAATCTCCGCTGCAGCAGTAGCGAATGTTTCGCCGGATGATGCATATATGATAGCCCTCGA
Organism: Ferruginibacter sp.; assembly: GCA_019638635.1. GTDB lineage: Bacteria > Bacteroidota > Bacteroidia > Chitinophagales > Chitinophagaceae > Ferruginibacter. The sequence continues at coordinate 10,796 of JAHBTM010000041.1, forward strand.
AGCATTTACCAGCAAACCCACATGGGCATTCATTCCATATCTACTCACCTCTGCCAGGCTACCTCCCTGAAAACCCACACCGGGTACCAGTAAAAAATGATCAGGTACGAGGGTACGAATTCGTTCAAATGACTCCGGCCGTGTAGCACCGGTTACAAACATCAGTTGATCAGTAGTGCCCCATGAACTAACGGTACGGAGTACACGCTCATAAAGCAACTCTTCGCCGCAGGGTTGTAATTCAAAATCTGCAGCACCGCTGTTGCTCGTCAACGCCAGTACAATAGTGAATTTATTCTTGAATTCCAGAAACGGACGCACGCTGTCTGCCCCCATATACGGCGACACCGTTATGGCATCAAAATTCATTTTTTCAAAAAATGCCCTTGCATATTGTGTGGATGTATTCCCGATATCTCCGCGTTTGGCATCGGCAATTTTAAAATATCCTTCAGGGATATGTCGAACCGTTTCTTCCATCCACTCCCAGCCACGTGCCCCCATCGCTTCATAAAATGCTGTATTGATTTTATAAGCCACACAATAGGGTAATGTGGCGCCGATAATCGCCTTATTGAATTCAATGACCCCATCGGGTCTGTCTTTTAAATGAGCAGGCAGCAAAAGTGGGTCGGTATCTAATCCTACACACAGATATGATTTTCGGTTGCGAATGTGTTTCGTCAGCAGTGCTTGGTTCATGCTGCAAAAATAACAAGCCCTGTCCGGTTATCAATATTTAAAGAAACGGAGATTGGTTCGTGTAGTGCCGTTGGTTATGTTCAATATATAATGCCCTTGGGTGAGTTTGGAAACATCCAGAGCGAAAGAACTGCTGTTTGATGGCAACGCATGCATGGATTGCATCATAACTTTTCCATTCATATCAATTACCCGACAAACGGCTTGTGTTTGTTCCGGACTGTTCACTATCACGTCTAGTTGCTGCTGAACGAGGTTGGTGCGTAATCTGACGAACGGAATATTACCACTTTGATTTTGCACGTGTACAATAGAGCCATATTTTATTTGTCCGCTCTGCGATACCGATTTAACCCGGACAAAAATATCTTTTGACGGGGGAACAGATAATCCGGTACGGTAGAGGTTTACAGACTGATTACGTGCTGAAATTCTTCCTTTTGAAATAAAATTTCTAGGTAAGTCTGTCGCTACTTCCGCTTCAAAATAATCAATGGCAGATTCATTTTCTGTTCTCCATTGTACCTGAAGTAGATGGTTATCTATTGTAGCGTTGGTGTAAATAAAAGTGAGTGGTAACACTTGATTACCGCGAAAGGATGCCACTTTACATGCAAAACGGTTGATGGCATATACTTCATCAGATGAAAAGGCATTTCCGATGGAAATACCCATTGGGTCGGAGGTACGTGTTATTCCGGGGTTCGACCAATAGTTTACGCGGGAACAGTTGAATCCGTTATCGGCACATTCATTGTTATAGGCCAGCACCGTTCTCCAGCGTTTAGCGGATGGAGCACCCAACACCAGGGCGGCCTGATTTACATATCCGTGATGATGATCGCAAGGCGTATTGCTGAAATCAACATACCAGTCGTGACGCAGCCCCATATTATGTCCGAATTCATGAGCCATAGTGTAATTCCCCACTAAACAATTGTAAATGGTGATGTTGAATGCGGCTGCATCATTATAACTCAATGGATTGGTATTTAAATATCCTAAACCACAACCGGTGAGGGGCGAAGAGGTAATCATAGAAACAAGATCCGCTTCATAGGTATTGCGCAGCGAATGTATAGAATCCATGAAACCATCTGCAGTTCCGGCGAGGCGACTTAAATCCACTGAAGAACTGCCTGATTCCACATAGGCCACCTCGGTGGTGTACACGAGGTTGAACTGGATGCCACTGCGTACACTGGAATTGGTGTTTGCAACATTCATATTGGCTACCGCGGTTGCAATGGCTGCGTTCATGCTGGCCGTACCGCCATACGCTTCGCGCGCTGCCGTTGTATACACCACCATGAGTTGTATGTTCACTACATCCGCATCACAGGGATTATCTATTGCACATACATCATAATCCAGTTCTGCATCGGGCACCGATGGTCTTTCAAAATCCTGTATGGTTTCCTGTGTTAAATAACTCCATTCGTTCAGTGTGGCAATGGCAAACACATCATCAGCTGTTTGCTGTAACATGAATTTGTTCAGCGATTCATCTGTAATCATCCCATACCAGCGGTCGCCATACAGGGCCAAAGTAACTTCTGAATTCGATTGCCCGGAAATTTTTCCTGTATAAGTGATACTACCATTTGAAAACTCATACCATCGCACCGAAGTAACCAATATCCGTGAGCGATTGGGAAGTTGAAGTTGAAAATTTCCGGTAGGTGTAAATGCAGGTTCTCTGTAATAGGTAACTCCATGGTAATTCCCTCGCAAACTTTGGTGTACACGTTCTGCCACAGGCAAAGTACGTTCATCGATTACCTGATTAAAAAAAGTAGATTGTGCATTGAGTGAAAAGGGAGTTACAGAGCAGAGAGTCATCAGCAGTACAAAGACCGCTACACCGGAAAAACGGTTCATGAAGTTACTTTTTCAGTTTATTAGAATGACTAAAGATATTGATTATTTGTAATACAATTCAGGTTTACTGGAATTGATTTATACATGTTTTTCCATAGCATCGGCCAGCATTTGGTCTTGCCCGTGATTGCGTATCCGAAGCGATTCGATAATATGCGCACGTGTTTGTGCGTTTTTATTCTGACTGAGCTTAAAAACACCTTCCAGTTGATGCACCATAATTTCGATACCCACAATGGCTTTAAGGTGTTCTCGGATATACGCTTCCGGAATTGTATTGAATGCGCCTGCTGCTGCGTTATTTTCATACCGGTTGGTCAGGTCGCGGATGCTCGTAAGCGTTGCATCCTCATTCAGCAGTTGCACTGTACCCAATGCATGAACAGCCATATAATTCCAGGTGGAAGCCTGTTGGGGCTCTGTGTACCATGAGGCGCTGATATAAGCCTGAGGCCCCTGAAAAACCACACGTACTTTTTGTGTTTGCTTCATCGCATGATAATGGCCTGTACCTTTCATAATATGTGCGCGGAGCAACAACCGGCCATCATCCTCCTGTATCATAAAGGGCAGGTGAGTGGCTTCTGGGTATTCATTTTGAACAGGAATCATCAATGTGCCCAAAGGGTACTCCTCTATCAGCGCAATTAATTTTCGTATATCCGTTTCCGTGAAGTGAGGAGTTTTGTACATGATCAATGGATTTGCTGAAGGATGAATGCGTGTACTTCTTCACTGTTCCATTTGTTTTCAATATCTGGCATGGCCATTACCTTGCGCATGATAGATTCCTGATGGTTGCCACGATGCAACGCTTCACTGTAGCGCAGGTCTGGACGGAAAGTAACCATGGAGTACGCCGGTGTCCACTGGTCAGGATACCGTTCACTGAATGCCGCTTCAATTTTTTTCTGCAGTAGGAAGGCGGGGTGGGCCACTTTATCCCTCATTTCCACAAAATTGGCGAGGGCGAGGTCGGCTATCGCATCTCCATCGGGTTTCCGCAAGGTTTGATAGGCCTGCAGTATTTGGTTCCAGTCTTCGTGATGTACATCGATTAACTCATTCAGAACCGCACAATCTTCAAAACCGCAATTCATCCCTTGTCCAAAGAAAGGTACAATCGCATGGGCAGCATCTCCAATCAGGGCGAAGTAATCCTGCCTGATCCACGGAAAACATTTTACGGTTACAAGTGAGGAAGTAGGGTTTTGCATAAAATCTTCCTCCAGTGAGGGCATCAGTGCAGAAGCATCGCTGAAAGTATCATTGAAAAACTGGCGTGCTTTTTCAGCAGTATCCAGGGAAGCAAAAGACGGGTTGCCTTCAAACGGGAAAAACAAGGTGCAGGTAAAACTGCCATCCGGATTGGGTAATGCAATCAGCATATAATTTCCACGAGGCCAAATATGCAATGCGTTTTTCTCCATTTGAAAACTACCGTTGGGGCCGGGTGGAATGTGCAGTTCTTTGTATCCGAAATCAATATAATATTGATGATACTGAAAGCGGTTGTGTTGTAATTGATGACTCAAACGGGATGCGGCATATGCACCGTCACTGCCGAATATTAAATCGGATGTTTCTGTACTGCCATCTTCAAAATGTAAGGTGCGTTCATCGAATGCAATATGTTGGAGGGGCTTGTTGAATACAATGCGGGCGCCATGTTGTTCCGCCAGCGACATAAGTTGTTTATTCAGTTCACCTCTGGATACGGAATGGATGCATTGATTTTCTTTTCCGTAGGGTTGAAATGGAGAGGACCCATCCATGTTGTGCATTTGACGGCCGTACATGGGGATTGCAATTTTTTCAATCTCCTGCATAATGCCTACTTCCCGCAATGCACGTATGCCTCGGTCGCTGAGCGCCAGATTGATGGAACGACCGGCAGCCACACCGACTTTTCTCATGTCTCCCCGGCGTTCAAACAGGGTAACCTTGTAATTGCGCCTGGTTAAATAAATGGCCAGTAAAGATCCTACCAATCCTGCTCCTATAATGCTTACCTTCTTCATGTTGTTTGATTAATTGTCTGAATCTTTCAGGGTTTGAAGTATGATGGTGCCGAAGCGGTACACATCTTCAAAAGTGTTGTATAACGGTACCGGTGCCACGCGAATAACATCCGGTTCACGCCAGTCGGCAATCACACTTTCTTTTATCAGTCGGTCGAATACCCGCTTACCGTCTTTTTTCATCACTATGGAAACCTGGCAACCATGCGCATCTTCAGGCGTAAGGAGATCCATGACGGGTTCGGGGAAATGATGATTGATATCTTTCAATACATGAAATAAATAACCGGTGAGTAACTTACTTTTTTCTATGAGATCAGTAAAGCGGGCTTCACGGAATACTTCAAGTGCCGCTTTGTGTGCAGCCATGCTGAGTACGGGTGCATTGCTGAGTTGCCAGCCTTCTGCGGTAGGGATAGGGTCAAATGTTTTCTCCATTTTAAACCTGCGCTCCTTGTTATGTCCCCACCACCCGGCCAGCCTCGGGAGGCTCGCATTGTGAATGTGCTTTTCATGAATAAACACACCACCCACGCTGCCGGGGCCGCTATTGAGGTATTTATAGGTGCACCAACAGGCAAAATCAACCTGCCAGTCGTGTAATTCCAGTTCAATATTTCCTGCGGCATGTGCCAAATCAAATCCGCACAGTGCTCCAACGGTATGGGATACACGAACAATATCTTTCATGTTGAATACCTGCCCGGTGTAGTAATTTACTCCACCAAACAACACAAGTGCAGTTTCATCACCATGTTGTTGTATTGCAGTTACAATATCCTCATGTGCAATCACCTGGCTGCCTTCACGGGGATGAACCTCGATGATGCACGCTTCAGGGTTTAACCCGCGCGTGAGTACATGCGATGCCAGTGCGTACTGGTCAGAAGGAAATGCCTTGGCTTCACAGATGATTTTATTGCGCTTGCCGTGTGGCCTGTAGAATGTGGTAAGCAACAACTGCAGATTAACAGTCAGCTGATTCATTACCACAATCTCTTCCGCTTTCGCACCTACAATATCAGTGAGCAGTTCAGGAAATAGTTCATGGTAGGAGTACCAGGGGTTTCTGGCATGCAGATGACCTTCTACCCCATAGTTGGCCCAGTCTTCCAGTTCGTCCATTACAGCATCCTGAGTGGTTTTGGGTTGTAATCCCAAAGAGTTTCCGGTTAAGTAAATACATTCCTTTCCGTGTACAATGGGAATGTAAAATTTGTTGCGATAGCTTTTTAACGAATCTTTCTCATCCATCATTTTCGCATACTCGAGGGTGTTGGTATAGTTCATATTAGTCAATGAGTGCAATCACTTTTAATTCAATAGCAATAGGGGTGGGCAAACTTTTTACTTCTACGGTTGTTCGGCAGGCTTGAACATGTTGAAAATATTCTCCGTAAATACGGTTATACACCGGAAAATCTTCCTTCATGTGGGTGAGATAAACGGTAACGTCCACCATGTTTTCCCATTTGCTTCCACTGGCTTCCAGCACTGCTTTCACATTGGCGAACACCGCATGACATTCCGCTTCAATATCGTAGTCAATAATGTTTCCGTTTGCATCCAGTTTCAGCCCGGGAATACTGTTGTCCGCAGCATTTCTGGGTCCGATACCCGATAAAAACAACAGGTTGCCCGCTTTCCTGGCATGTGGATAGGCGCCCAGCGGAGTAGCGGCCTGTGTGGTATGTATGATGTTGCTCATAATTCTATTTAGCTTGTTTACGTATATGCATTGCCGTTATTCGTATTCAATACACACATTCTTGGGTTCTGTAAAAAAACGCATCGCCTCCCAGCCGCCCTCTCGCCCTACACCACTGTTGTTTACTCCTCCGAAGGCTGTACGTAAATCACGTTTTAACCAACAATTGATCCATACAATGCCCGCCTGAATTTTATTCGATACAACTGTAGCGGTCTGTAGGTTCGAAGTCCATACTGTAGCCGATAAACCATATTGGGTGGCATGCGCCAGCTCTAACGCATGGGAGATATTGCTAAAAGGTTGTAAAGTAACTACCGGACCGAAAATTTCTTCCATGTTGGTCTGACATTGAGGCCCCAGGCCTTCGATTACGGTAGGTTCAATGAAGTAACCATTGGCGCAACGCCCGGTAAGGTGAACAGACTTTCCACCAGTGAGTATTGTACCACCTTCCTGAACGGCGCGTTCAATACAGCCCATAACTTTATCAAAATGGGCACGGCTTACAATGGCACCTTGTTTTGATTCCGGTAACAACGGATCTCCAACTATCAATGTACGCACCCGTTCCACAAATTCTTTTTTGAAACGTTCATATACCGAGGCTTCTATCAAAATACGGCTGCCACATAAACAGATTTGTCCCTGATTACTGAAGGAAGATTGCACGGTGGTTTTCATCATCTTCTCCCAGTCGCAATCGGCAAAAATAATATTGGGATTTTTCCCGCCTAGTTCAAGTGACAATTTTTTAAACATAGGTGCCGCCACCGAAGCAATCTGAGCACCGGCCCGGGTACTGCCTGTAAAGGAAATAGCCTTAATACCCGGATGTTTTACAATCGCCTCGCCACATTGAGGTCCACTCCCGTGAACAATGTTCAACACCCCTGCCGGCAATCCGGCTTCCATGCATATTTTCGAAAGGAGATAGGCGGTTACCGGTGTTACTTCCGAAGGTTTGGCAACCACACAATTCCCGGCAGCCAGTGCAGGCGCAATTTTCCAGGTGAATAAGTACAACGGTAAATTCCAGGGAGAAATGCAGCCCACTACACCTATGGGTTGCCGTAAGGTATAATTGATACCGTTTTCCATGGCATGGCTTTCCGAAGCAAACTGCATGGCGGCTGTGGCAAAAAATCGGAAGTTGGCAGCAGCACGGTTCATATCTACCCGTTTACTCAGCCACAAGGGTTTCCCATTATCATTGGTTTCGGCTTCGGCCAGCAAATCCTGATGCTTTTCAATACCTTCTGCAATTGCATTCAATATCCTGAATCTTTCCTCGCCACTGGTCTGGCTCCAGCTCATAAAAGCCTTACCCGCGACAGCAACCGCCAAATCAATATCTTTTTCATTACTATTGGGAATTAAACCGGACGATTCACCGGTGGCCGGATTGTAATTTTCCAAAAAAGCGCCACTAAGCGGACCAATCAGATGTCCATCAATATAATTCTCCAAATGCCAGGGAATGTTGCTTTGCATGCGATAAAGGTAAATAAAAAAAATGCTGTAACTTTCTCGTTCAAAACTTACGTTATGGCCATAGCTGCACCTTTCAATTTAAAGAAGTGGATCGACGATAACCGTAATTTGCTGAAGCCCCCTGTGGGCAACCAGTGTGTATACAAAGATGCCGAGAATTTTATAGTGATGATAGTTGGCGGCCCCAATTCAAGGAAAGATTATCATTATAACGAAAGTGAAGAACTGTATTATCAAATTGAAGGAGATATAACGGTTAAAATTATTGAAGAGGGTAAACCGCGTGATATCCTCATCCGCGAAGGGGATATGTTTTTACTTCCACCTAAAACACCGCACTCTCCTCAACGTGGTCCGAATACTGTAGGATTGGTGATTGAAAAAGTACGCGAAAAAGAAGAAGATGGATTTTTATGGTATTGCGAGAACTGCGGTAATAAATTGTACGAAGAATACCTGCACGTTTCTGACATTGTAAAACAATTGCCACCTGTAATGGATGGGTTCTACGCCTCAGAACAAAAACGCACCTGTGCTAAATGCCATGCGGTGATGTCTCCGCCCGTGAGAAAAGGTTAATCGTTTTTTTGCACTTCATTTTATTGCCTTGCATCAGTGTACCTTTGCAGGAATCTAACTTTGCTTCATGAAGATTGACATTCACACCCACATCATGCCACCGTCGATGCCACATTGGGTTAAAAAATTTGGCTATGGCGATTTCATTCATGTGGAACACCGTAATTGTCGTGCCTGTATGATGAAAGGGGATAAACTCTTCCGTGAAGTAGAAGAAAATTGTTATGAAGAAACCGTTCGGATGAAAGAAATGGAAGCAACCGGTGTTCAGGTACAAATATTATCTACTATACCGGTGTTGTTTAATTATTGGGCAAAACCGGCAGACGGTCATGAAACATCCCGGTTCTTTAATGACCACATTGCCTCAGTGGTGGCAACACATCCGGAATCTTTTATAGGTTTGGGTACAGTACCTATGCAGGATACTGATCTTGCGATTCGCGAAATGGAACGTTGTGTACTTGAATTGAATATGCCTGGCCTTGAATTAGGCTCAAACATCAATGGAAAAAACCTCAGCGACCCTGTTTTTTTTCCTTTCTACGAACGTGCTGAATCCCTGGGCTGTGCACTGTTTATTCACCCCTGGGAAATGATGGGCGAACAACAAATGCAGCGTTATTGGTTGCCATGGTTAGTGGGCATGCCGGCTGAAACTTCTCGTGCCATTTGCTCTATGATTTTTGGAGGGGTTCTGGAAAAATTCCCTGCACTGCGGGTGGCATTTGCACATGGTGGA
>JAHBTM010000042.1 GCA_019638635.1 Ferruginibacter sp.
CCGGCACCGGTTTGCGGTAAATAAAATCGCGGATATAATTTGAAAACAATAACACTTCTGCCTGCAAAACACGGTTCTGACTGGTATACGTTACCCCGGCATTGAGGTGTAATGACTTTTCAGGCACTAAATCCAGTTTACCTTTTTCATAGGTAGCTGCACCGTGATGAATACCATCGCTCAGCAGTTCGTTCACGTAAGGGGCGCGAGACGACAGGTTCGCAGAAGTTTGTATTACCCAGCGCGGGTGCACGGTGTACAATACATTCAGGGATCCGGCCAGCGTATTGAAACGAAAATCATTGTCGATAACGGTACCGCCAAAACGCAAACGTGTTGTTTCTACTGATTTATGGTCGAAACGGATTCCGCCCTGAATTTCCCAGCGATGTTTCTTCCATTTTTCAAGGTAGAAGCCTCCCAGCGTGTATGCGAAATAGTTAGGTATGAAGTATCGTCCGCTATACGTGTTTTTCTGTTGTGAAAATGAAAGTCCTGCAGTTCCTTTAAATCCTTTGTTGATGGGTTGCTCCCATATGAGGTCTTGAGAAAAAGTATTAACAAACAAATCCATTTGTGGTGTATTGTTATTACTTCTCACTACATCATATTCCTGACGGTTATTAAACTGTGCCGCCAGTGTAGCCTGAAAGTTGTGTCCTTTATGTGCGTAACGCCCCTTCCACTTTATCAGGTGGTGTGTTACTTCCTGGCGCGGGCGACCAATAGCATACGTGTTTTCTCCGAGGTATACGTCATCGGGTTTGTCGGATTGTATGGCAATCTGTAAGTCGGTCAGGTTACCAATATGTGCTCCTTCAAAAATGCCCAGTGCCGTGGTGAACATGCTATAAAAAAGTTCGCTTGTGAAGTTTTTTACCTTGTATCCCGCGGTGAAGGACAATCCGGTTTCTTTCATGGCCGTATTATTCAACCGGTAATCCGGTGTTTGCACATTGGCACCCCGCTTATGTGTGCCCTGTAACCGAAATGCCCAACGGTTACGCTTATACGGAGTAAATTCCGCTACGCCCGACAGTACGTACTGACGGTTATTCGTAAAGAAACCGGTATTCCATTCTGTTTGCACACCGGGGGAAAACCTCAGTGGCCGGGGTTGAACCAAAACGACCCCACCAATGGCATCGGATCCATACATGAGTTCATCCACTCCTTTAATCACGGTCAATTTATCGGCGATGAAAGGATCAATTTCCGGTGCGTGTTCGTTGCCCCATTGCTGTCCTTCCTGCCTAACACCGTTATTGATGGTCAATATCCTGCTTCCATGCAGGCCGTGTATGACCGGTTTGGAGATAGTTGAACCTGTTTGTAAAAGGCTCACGCCATTCAATGTACTTAACGATTCTGCAAGCGATAAGCCACGGGTGTTTCGGAGTGCTTCCCCCGATAGTTCTTTCTTCAATCCGGGTGTTGGACTCTTTTGTGATTGTAATACCACTTCTCCCAACACTTTACGTGCATGGGGCAAATAAAAATCGTGGTGGGCATCTTTGGTTAAAGTAATCTTTTGGATCAGCGTATCACAGCTTGCGTGTGTAATCTGAATCGTATAGGTTCCGGAACAGAGGTTTTCAAAAAGAAAATCGCCTTTGGCATCGGTGATGCGTTGCTCACCGGTTTCTGCAATGGTTACCACGGCAGCCATCAGTTTTTCTTTAACATCCTCATCTTCCACATGCCCGCCCAGGCGAAGGGAACACGTTTGAGATAGTGCGGAATTTGTCATAAGCATGACAAACACCAATACATAGAAATATTTCAATGATACATAATTGAAGCAGGAAATAAAAAAGGGTTACTGTGCGATGTTATACCACAGCAGGTGGGCCACGAAGTGAAGCCCTGATGATTTCCTTTTCTTCAACTGCAGTTACCTGCGGTAGAAAATAAACAGCTGGTTGAGGATTATAAACTACAAAGTGAATATGCGGTGTAGGCAGATAAGGTACCGTGGCTACCGGTGTATTGTATCCGCAATGATAATCCGCTTCGCTATACTGCGTTTCATGTTCCGAATTCGGGAATGTAACCGCATGCGGGTGATCCTGACACATATCGTGCACAAACTGCCGCGGGGTGGTCCCCAACAGAAACAGCACCATCATCCCGAAGGAAATATACGGCAATATGGAAGTGCGCCTCAACATCATTTTTGCTACAATGTTGCAAATATAGGAAGGCCTTTTGATAAATCCACCAAAATGGTGTTAAACCCCAGTACAGATACTTATTGCGGAAGTGCAGATGCGGGTAAATCAATGATACCGGTGCTTTCGAGGATATGGTAGTTTTTAAAATCCTGACTGGCCTCCATGCCTATTCCATCCAGGATCTGTGTTTTGGTGCGGATACGTACCGGTGAATTGGTATAAAACTCACGGCCGGTGCGGGAGCGATCCCAGTATAATTCTTCCGTCATCAGCGTATCTCCTTTCAGGAAATTGATTACCCGCACACTGTCTTTCAGCAACACCTCATCCCTGTATTCGCGGTATTTGCCATAGCGGGCCGACAACTTGCTTTCGGCTATACTGGCATCATTATAAAAAATAACCTGAACTGTTTGAGGAAACTCAATCAAACTAACGGTATCCTGTATACGCAACATGAGGGGAGCCGTTAATATGGCCTGAATTTTTCCACCGGAAGTATAGTTGATGGTCACGCTGTCGGCTTCTTCTACCCCCACACGTTTATTGAGCATTTGTCGCACCTTCGATTCGTCATTTTCGCAGGAAGCTGCCAGCAGGCAACTATACAATGAAAATAACATGATGCGGTACTTCATACCTTAAAAGTACTTACGTTTTTGGAACCAGTTGCCGGAGAATGAAACTCCTACGTTGAAGCGCATTAAACTTTCGCGAATGGCCCCGGTGTTTTTGTTGCCTCTTCCGCCAATTTCAACCGATGTATTCAGCACTGCTATGTTAGAAAAGCTACGCACACTTTTAGGGCTGCTCAGGGGAAGCCCGGCTCCGAAAGTAACGGCATAATCTTTCCGTGCATTATCTGTCAGGCGGATGGCATCTGTTCCGTAATAAAAGCCCAGTCTGTATTTGATAGATTTGCCGTACTTGGTAATTGGCACATCTTTTTTAGTAGGGAAGTACTGCACTCCGGCGCGGATCATGTACGTGTTTTGTGTAGGTTCAACCTCATCATACACGCGAAAATCGTCCCATCGTGTTTGTTCATAATCAATCCCGAACAACCATTGTTCATTTTTATCCTGAAAAGTAAATCCGGCTCCCCAGGTTAAAGGGTATTTGATATCTCCTTTTTCATCATCCGATATCTTCACGGTATCCACCGGAATTTCTTCGCCTGAAAAACCAATCTCTACTGTTTTAACCACCGCGTTTCTGTTGGCTTTCAAATTATGTGCAAAGGTTCCGTAGGCACCCAGTTTCAATAAACCGCTATTCATGGGAATATCGTACTGCAATCCTCCTGTAAAACTCAAGCCGTTGAAAGTTGTTTTCTCTTCATAGCTGGCAATGTAGTACACCAGTGAATCGTTGATGAAACCGCGTTTGTTATTGATGGTTTTGTTTCCGAATTCATATCCCATACTTAACCCGAAGCTCAGGTTTTTCAACCTCACGGCCGTTCCAATGTATGCCTGATTCAATCCACCCGAACCTTCATATACGGTTTGTACGGAGTCAATACCCGGCAGGCGGTTGCGATTATCAATTTTATAGGCAATACGTGTGATGGGTTTTAATCCAAAATTGAAAGCCCAGAATTTATTTTTGGCGGCCATTTTGGTAGAGGTTACCGGGAAACCAAAATGCAGATAGCTGATAGTGGTATTGATGGCCCTGTATTTCTCCGGAGAGATATTGCTTTTCAGGTTGCGCATATCCACTTCTGCACCTACATCAAACAGCACAAAGGGATTAAACAATTTTGCCGAGCGGTTAGATAAATAATTGGCAGCAGGGTTCACCAGATTGGCACTGTTCCACGATTGGTATCCGGCACTCACTCCACCCATGCCCCGGTTAATGATATGCCGGTTGATAACTCCATCTCCAATGCCATAACGGGAGTAGGGAGAATTTTCCTGTGCGTAGGTTGAAAAGGCAGAACAAACAACAACAAGCAGCGTTGCAATTTTTTTACAACCCTTTGTTATTGAGCAAACTGAGTGCATATAATCCTTTGAATAAAAAGTTAAAGTCGGCAAATATCCCGTTTTTAAGTTGAGTGGCAAAATAGGGTGTATCCCCCCCGGTTAAAACCACGTTAAAGTTCCGGTATTTCGTGGCATATTGATCAATGATTCCGTCAATCTCCGCGGCCATTCCGTGCATTACCCCACTCTGCAAATTGGTAACCGTATCGTACCCGATTAAAGGGGGATTGAATAAGGCTTCAGTTATGGGTAATTTAGCAGTGTATTCATGCATTGCCCTGAACCGCATGTTTTTACCGGGCGATATACCTCCTCCTAAAAACTGATGGTATTTATTGATGAAGTTATATGTGATGCAACTTCCCAGGCCAATCACCAGGTTGTTTTTGCCCGGAAAATAGTGCACGGCGGCAGCGGCCAGCGCCAGGCGGTCGGAACCAATGGTGGAGGGCTTCGATACCGGTGTAGTGAAGGGCAATTGGGTTTGATGCGACAACCGGTGGAAGGATGTTGATGTGGTTAGATATGTGTCAAACGCTTCATCATGATGGATGACCGACGACAAAATGCTGTATTGGGGACGGTGGACTTCTACCAGTTGCTGCACATGGGCAAGGGAATCTTCACCTTCGAGGTCGGTTAACTGAATAATGTTTCCGGAAGCATTAAACAATGCGGCCTTTTTACGTGTGTTGCCAAAATCGAGGCAAAGGGTTGAATCGCTCATGAAAAACTGAATCCCTCCAGATCTTTAAAATGTCCATTTAATTTGATACGGTCTTTTATTTCTTCCAGTTCAGTAATCGCCGGAACCAGTTTTGCCAGATGCCGCTTAATGAACTCCTGGCGGTGTAGTTCGCGGTTCAATTCCAGCAACAGGTATTCATCTTCTATCGTCATACCCACCAGATGTGCAATATCGTAACTTATAATGGAATCGTCAGGTTTAGTAAACTCCTGGGTTATGTTTAGCCGCTCGAATATTTTACGTAGTCCGGTCAAAATTTCTTTCATCACTCCTAACCTGGCATCAAACATAATATTATCCGGATAGGTAACAATGGCGCCGCTGTATAATTTATCCGGCAATTCACGAATGATTTCAAGAATTTTAAACACATCTGTTCCCCGTGCTTTAATATCCATGCTACCATCGGCATGCACCTTTGCAATCTCCACTACTTCCATTAAAGTGCCCATCTCTTTCACTTCTCCCTGAATTACCGGAGGAATACCAAAATGTTTTTTCTGTTCCACGCATTCGAGTATCAACTGGCGGTAGCGGGGTTCAAAAATGTGCAGGTTGAGGGGTTCGTTGGGGTAAACCACAATGCTTAATGGAAATATGGGAATAAAATTCGTCATGCTTTCTGCAAATTAATTTTTTGTACCGCGTTTAAAAAATAAAAAAACGGTTCACCGGTTGCATGAAGTAGTCTATTTTAGCATCATGTGGGAATCGTTATTGCAAAATATTCAGTCGGGAAACAGAAAATCTTTGGCGCGTGCCTTGTCACTCGTTGAAAATGAAGTAGAGGGATATGATGTTTTTTTAGAAACCATTCCTGTGAAACCTATACCGGTGATTGGTATTACCGGACCGCCCGGTGCCGGAAAAAGCACCCTCACCGATCAGCTGATTGGCTGTATCGTATCGCAAAAGAAAAAAGTAGCCGTGATTTGTGTGGACCCTTCCTCTCCATTTAATCTGGGAGCTGTTTTAGGCGACCGAATTCGTATGAACCAATGGTACACGCATCCGGATGTATTTATCCGGTCGTTGGCTACCCGTGGGTCTTTGGGGGGATTGCATCCTGGTATTATTGAACTCACCGAAGTGATGAAGGCGGCTGATTTTGATTACATTCTGGTGGAAACGGTTGGGGTAGGACAAAGCGAGATAGAAATAGCCGGACTGGCAGATGTAACGATGGTAGTGCTGGTACCTGAAGCCGGCGATGAGATACAAACCATGAAAGCGGGGTTAATGGAAATTGCCGACATCTTTGTGGTGAACAAGGCAGATCGCCCGGGTGCGGATGCCTTTGTAAAAAACCTGCGCATGATGCTGGCTCCTGCGTTTATGCATCACCGTGATGAAGTACCCATTATTAAAACCGTAGCCACCACCGGTGAGGGCATGCCTGAGTTGATGCAGGCTGTGCAAAATCGTACCCATCATACAACGGGTGATAGAAAAGCGTGGCTGATGGCTGAAAGAGCGTACAAACTCATCCAACGTCAACGCATGCGCGATGTGTCAAAGGAAGCACTCAAAGAATTATTTGAGCAATCAGCAGAAAACAACTTACACCGGATCATCCGGAAATATTATACCTGATTTTCGTTTCTGCGATTACGCCACCAGCGTATGCCGATGTAACCTACAATGATGAAGGGGGTGAGCATCAGATATACAATGCCGGCGTTCATGCCCTTGGCGGGTTTCTCCCCCAATTGTGCCGCTGTTTTGGTACACATAGAACACTGAGCCGCAGCCTCTGCGCTCATCAGCAACACCAGCAATATAAAGGCATATCCTAACCATTTCATAGGGCAAAGGTACCGCCATTCTTTGGAATTAAATAGATTAATGGATGGTGAGCTTATATCCAATATCCTCGTGTACGAAATAGATAGGATACTGTAGTTATTGTTTGATTTTTAATCACAAAAAACTGCAGGCTGTTTTAATTCATAAACACATACATTTTTTTACCTATTTTTTGTTATCTTCAGATTCTAAATTTCTCTATATGAAATCATTTACCCCCCCCCACTAATTCATTCCTGAATGTTACTGTAACGAAAGGAATGGTAGGTTTATTTTTTCTTATACTCTCTTCAACGGCTTGTAAAAAAGACATGGATGTTACCCACCATACTCAAACGGATGTTTCCACTTACTTTTCTCGGGAAAGCACCCTTAGCCAGTATGATATTGAAGCCTGGTTTGAATCGCAATACGACACTTTAAAGCCGCATTCCGCAGCAATGATACTGCACATCATAGAAAATGCAGACTTTGGAAGCATGTATGCCGATAGTTTAGATGAAGAAAGAAATGTGGTAGTAGTACCCATGCGACCGGATTATTTTAGTCAGCATATTCCGTTAGAAAGTACCCCTTTGCAAAATTTGGTGTTGATAGAAGATGGTGAAATTATACAAGGGAATTTGTTTATTTACTTCCCGGAAGACCCTCAGTACGAGGTAATACCAATGGGAGGTATCCGGGATTTTTATTACAATGCGCATCAATTTTTAGACCAGAGCGGAAAGTTAAAAGTAGTAACCCTATCCGATTTAAAATTAAGCGAATTTGAATATGAAGCCGGAGTGTTGCACACCTCTACCGTTCTAAGCAGTGAATGGGATGAGGAGGGAAGTATAGAAAATGAGAGACGATGCCAAGCGTGGACTTTAGTAAGGTATTATTATGATTTGGTAACCGGTGAAATTTTAGATTACGACATTTTAGCTGAAGGCAACAACTGCGATAACGAATGCCCTCCGGGAGATATGTTTTGTGATGAAGGAATGGGTGGCGGAGCAGGACCTGAAGAACCCAATTGGGAATCAGTGAACAAGCAGGTTACAGTAACGGTTTATGAAAATACAAATACCTATGGAGTGCATGCTCTTGTTACTCTCCAAGGGAGACATTATCCAGGATTTACGAGTTTAAATACTTTTACCGTTGCACCAACAGCTTCATTACTTACCAACGGTGGAACAACTTGTTATAATCCCTTTTATTGTTTGCCGACCCATGATTGGTATCTAATACCCATTGCAGCAGGATGCAATTGTAGTATTCAAAACCCTTCGAAAGCAACCGGTAGAGTTCAAATTTTACTTTCAAAGCCCAACGTGGATGATCAAGTACTGCATAGTAAACCATTTGAATGGCTTGCTAGTTCACATCTATTTTAGTATAACTTTAATTTAACCAATGCGGCACATTATCATATTACCATTATTGAGTTTTTTTTCATCCTTTTCCCAAAACTATATTCGCGAAGGCGTTGTTGAAAAAATAAATTATACGATTAAATTAGGGGTGGGTGTGAATGCAAATGACACATTGTTGTACAAGTCAAATAAAATTTGGTTTTCCGACAGTATGGTCATAATTGAAGCTAAAGTTGTATTTCATCCAAATGATAATGAAAAATCAGTGGGTTTAAAATATCCAGTATATAAATTTATTTTTTTGGATCTAAAGACGATGCGTTATCAGGATTATTTTTCTTTCAGTGATACAGCATTTGTGCAATGTAATTATAAAACAACTGGAGAAAATGAATTTGTGGAATGGAGATTTTGGAGGACTGGCTTACATGATTCAGAAAAATTTGATGTATTAGGCGATACATTGATTCACGGAATACAGTATACTTTGCTTAAAACTGTAGGAAAAGAGAAACAGAAAGCAGGCATACATGAGTATCATTACATGCGATGTAATGTCCCACAACTTATCTTTCACATAAGAGATGGAGGTATTGAACAAAATTTTAAAGGTTGCAAAGTGTTTAAGTATGAAATGTTTTCTGAAATCCTTGAGTTGGTGGATGGCATTGAATTTAGATTTTTATCTGATACACTAACCGATTATGAAAGGTCAATTTTCAAACAATGGTCAGAAAATGCTAAAACCACCGATATCCCTTTAATTAATTCTTTAGATGCATATTTCCGCTGTGGCCCTGAACAATCCCCATTGATACCTAAAGATTTTTAGATGTTCTAACATAAAAAAGCTGCCCTTCGGGGCAGCTCTATTCAACACATGGTTGCAATCAGTTAGTTAGCAGCGGCCATTTGTTTAGACACTTTTTTGCGTTCTTCCTCATCCAGCACCACTTTGCGCATGCGGATAAAATTGGGTGTTACTTCAATGCATTCATCTTGCTGGATGTATTCCATGCATTCTTCCAGTGTCATCAATGTTTTAGGGGCTATATTGGTTGCCGCATCGCTTCCGCTGGCGCGCATATTGGTGAGTTTTTTTCCTTCAATGGCATTCACCACCAGATCACCCGGTTTAATGTGCTCGGCTATAATTTGTCCTGCATATACTTCTTCGCCCGGATCCACAAAGAATGTACCGCGATCCTGTAATTTATCAATGGAATATCCTGTGGTAGTTCCTCCCTGTTTGGCCAGTAACACACCATTATTTCTTCCCGGTATGTTTCCTTTCCAGGGTTTGTATTCTGTAAAACGATGCGCCATCACTGCTTCGCCGGTTGTTGCCGTGAGCATTTGTGTTCTCAATCCTATCAAACCGCGACTTGGAATTTCAAACTCGAGGTGTTGCATTTCGCCCTTGGTTTCCATCACATGCATTTCACCTTTTCGGCGTGTAACCAGGTCAATGACTTTGCTGGCAAATTCCTGCGGTACATCTACCACCAGGTTTTCGTATGGTTCAGATTTTACTCCGTCAATATGTTTTACAATTACCTGAGGCTGGCCCACCGTTAATTCATAGCCTTCGCGGCGCATGGTTTCAATCAATACCCCTAGGTGGAGGATACCACGGCCATACACGATGAAGCTATCACCATTGTCGCTGTCTTCCACACGCAACGCGAGATTTTTTTCCATCTCCTTCATCAATCGGTCGCGCAGGTGACGGCTGGTTACAAACTTACCATCTCTACCAAAAAACGGTGAGTTGTTGATACTGAACAACATGTTCATCGTTGGTTCATCTACACTAATCACCGGCAACGCCTCAGGGTTGTCGAAATCAGCTATCGTATCTCCAATATTAAAATCTTCCAGTCCTACAACCGCACATAAATCACCGGCGTGTACTTCATTTACTTTCTTTTTACCCATCCCTTCAAACACATACAATTCCTTCACGCGCGATTTTTTGATACTGCCATCTGCCTGCATCAGAGAGATCGGTTGATTTTCTTTAATCACACCACGTGATACTTTTCCCACCGCTATACGTCCGAGGAAAGAAGAATATTCCAGTGAGGTAATTTGCATTTGAAGATATCCTTCACTCACCTCTGGTTCAGGTACATACTTGAGGATTCCGTCGAGCAACGGAGTAATATCTTCCGAAGGGGTCAGTGAATCATTGAACCAGCCATTTTTTCCCGAGCCATAAAAGGTAGGGAAATCAAGTTGCTCTTCGGTTGCATCCAAGTTGAAGAAAAGTTCAAAAACGGCATCGTGTACTTCATCCGGACGACAATTGGGTTTGTCTACCTTATTGATGACCACTATGGGTTTCAGATTCAGTTGTAAAGCCTTTTGTAAAACGAAACGCGTTTGAGGCATCGGGCCTTCAAAGGCATCTACGAGCAGAATTACACCATCGGCCATTTTTAAAACGCGTTCCACTTCTCCGCCAAAATCGGCGTGACCGGGTGTATCAATTACATTAATTTTTACGTCGTTATACGTAACAGAGGCGTTCTTACTAAAAATGGTGATGCCCCGTTCTCTTTCCAGGTCGTTGCTGTCCATGATCAAATCCCCGGTATCCTGGTTATCACGAAAAACTTTGGCTGCGTGTAAAATTTTGTCAACTAAGGTCGTTTTTCCATGGTCAACGTGGGCGATGATAGCGATGTTACGTATGTTCATATAAAATTAAGTGCGCAAAGGTACGGTTTATTAGCCTTTCTGCAAGGTGTTTTTTAATAAATAACAGTAGGTTTTTGTTAATTCCCAGCCTTTCATAAATATGGATTAAGGGATGTGCCGTATGAAAATGAATGTATTGTGCTGATAATGTCTGAGATAGGTGGTTGGATGTGTATTTCGGTTTGGTGTGATATGGGATATAGTTTCAAATTTTATCAGCCTGATGCAGTAAGGAAAGGCATTAAATGGGGATGCATCTAAAAAGGAGGGAAGGGCTGGGTAAAGAGAGATAAGAGGCAATTGGCGGGTAGTCATCAATGGCATTTAATTATTAACTTGTTGCTATGTGGAAATACTTTCTTTTATGGTTTCCAATGTTAGCGTTGGCCATACTCAATGGTACGGTCAGAGATTTGGGTTACAAAAAATATGTTGGAGAATTGACTGCTCATCAAATCTCCACCGTTACGCTGCTGCTATTATTTGGAATATACATCTGGTTTGTTATAAAAAATTCAAATATAACTTCACCCTCACACGCCATTTACCTGGGTGTATGTTGGGTAGGTTTAACCCTATGTTTTGAGTTTGGTTTTGGTTTGGCCAGAGGGAACACCTTTTCGAAATTACTGGAAGACTATAACCTTTTACGTGGGAGAATTTGGGTGTTGATTCCTGTTTGGCTACTCATTGCTCCTTATATCTTTTATAAGCTAAAGCAAAACTAACGTTACCGCATAATCGATAACTATGAGTTGGCACGTTGGGTAATAGTGAATGGAATCCTTTGTTTCCACCACCCCACCCACACCTCATCATTCAAATATCCTCAAACCTACATCCACTTGATTTATATGTTGGCGTACTTATTTCTTTTTACCCGATGATTTCTTTTTCGGTTTCGTTTTGGGCTTCATCCTATTTTCCAAAGAATCCAGTTGCCATAAATGAAATGCACGCTGATGTTGCCAGTGTTTCGCATAGGCCACCCCGGGAGAGTCAGGCAACGGTAGTGCAGAATAATGTTCCAGTTGTTGTATCTGCTGGCGCAAACCTGCCGTATCCTGATGCTCTAACTTCCATTGAATGGTATGTACTTTCTGATTCAACTCCTCATGCAACACATGGGCGCGCTGGCCTGGGATTTTATTCATGAAAAGATAACTGAAAAATATCAGCAACATCATCAACGCAATCATGGGTAGGCTCACCTGCCAGGTTTCAAAAAACTGCTTCACCGGATGTACCGGTTTTTGCATGGCAGCCTGCACCTGCACCATCAGTTCTTCCATGCGCTGCTTCTCCACCTGAGTATGTGCCCCATGCGGAATGAATCGTTGTAGTTTGTCGATGGCAGCATCCATGCGCTCCGGATCACTGAAACGCAATGCCTTTAACGGCAATGCCGGCATTTTCTCCATAGACATGTACATCTCCAGATTCTGCCGGTCGGCCGGATGTAATTCCTTAAATGCATCCATGTGCTGTTGCAATGCAGCTTTTTCACGGTCTGAAATTTGATCATTCGCCCGTGCCAGACAAATGAGCAGCCGCAATTCATTCACCGTATCTCTTTGCTTACGATAGGTTTTGGTATTGAAGGCCTTTCCAACGAAATATCCGTATCCTCTGGGTTGTGGTGTATCACCTGTAGAGATGACCGGTGGCAGGCCATGGAAAATAACTTCCGGTTGCTGGTCATAATTCAACACCGATACATGAAGGCTTTCTCCACTGGTTAAATGCCGGTATGAAAAGGTAGCTACCGGAACCGGCTCGTAATAGATGGCTTCCTGTATCAGCAGCGGATAGGATTTTTTACTGATATGATCCTGCTCCAGTATCATGTGACTGAGGGCACGGCTGTGGGTATCGTAACGCTCAAAAGGCTGTACCAAATTTACTTTGTTGTACACTACCTGTAAGGGCGCATCGCGTTGTACATAGCCTTCCAGACGGTTCAGGGTGATGTCCTCTTCAAACGCATGATTGCCTTTCCATGCCAATCTTCGTGTAGTATGTACCGTTATTTTGGTCTCTACAAATGAAAGACTGATGATTTCACCCGTAGCGGCACAATCTTTACAATCCACTTTTCCATAGCGGTTATCGGTATGATCGCCATAACAATGTGTACAGGTAAGCTTTTTCTGGCCCATACAATGGTTACACGTAACCGCACCGGTTGCCCTGCAGTGGTCGCACCCAACTTTACCATCCCCGCCGCAATTGATACAATGTATTTTTCCCTGCTCACAAGTGGTGCACAACACATACCCTGAACCCGAACAACCTTGACAGGTTACAGGAGGTTGCCCCGCTCTTTCCGTGGTGCCCTTTCCGTCGCACATGAGGCAGGTATTTCTTCCCTTACCCTTACATGCCGTACATTGGCATCGTCCGCTTCCGTTGCACACCCTGCAATCTACTTCCCGGTATCCTTTACATTCATCACACGGCATTTTACCGCTTCCCTGACACGTATCACAATCATACAGGTGCTGCCCTCCACAGGGTGGATATTGACAGGGCACATACCGGTTCCCGTTACAAATTTTGCAGGGAGAGACGGTACTTTCATTGGCAATCACATACTCCGGCTGATGATTGGCAATCTGGTTGTTGAACATTTCTATCGGTAACTGTTCAAACACTAATGGATCATCGTCATACACCGCATTTCTGAAACGGGTTAACCCGAGCGATGCGGCTGCTTTTTCAAACAGTTTCACATTGGCCTGTACCAATTCCATCTCTGTATCAGAAGTGTTTTGTTTCAGTTCGAGCAGTGCCTTTTTCAGTTCCGGTTGTGCAGGAATAAAATACAAATAGGGTGTACGCGTTACCGTTATCGCCTGATGGTGCACATAAAAATATTCTTTACGCTCAGCTTCACCCAGGTTGATTTGGTTATACAACGCTGGGTCTGACTGTCGAACCATTGATGCCAGCTGATTCCGGTCGATGGCATTTGCTGCTTCTATTCTTTTATCGGCCTGTTGTTTAAGATCCATGTGCTGCCCGGTTATGGTTGGGATAATGGCAGTTTACAGATGTAAGCAGTTTCAACGGGTACAAATTTAAAGACGGAAGATACAAAGGTTTTACCCCATTGTTCATCCTTTATCGGCAGGTGAATTTAAGTAACTTTACATTCTATCATTTTGTATGCCCTTTCAACTACAAGCACCATATCAACCTGCCGGAGATCAGCCTTCTGCCATTCAACAACTGACAGAAGGTTTGGAAGATGGGGAACGTTATCAAACCCTGCTGGGTGTTACCGGCAGCGGGAAGACCTTCACCATTGCCAACGTGATTCAAAATGTACAGCGGCCCACCCTTGTCATCACCCATAACAAAACCCTGGTGGCGCAATTATATGGTGAGTTCAAACAATTTTTTCCTGAAAATGCAGTGGGATATTTTGTTTCGTACTATGATTATTATCAACCTGAAGCCTACATCCCCACCAGCAATACCTATATCGAAAAAGACTTGAGCATCAATGAAGAGCTGGATAAATTAAGATTACAGGCTACCGCCCATTTGCTCAGTGGCAGGCGAGACATCATTATAGTTGCCAGTGTGAGCTGTATCTATGGTATGGGTAACCCTACCGAATATGCGAACGGAATCATACGCATACAGGCCGGTGAAGTGCGTTCCCGTCAGGGTTTTTTACACGCCCTTGTGAATGCCCTCTACCACCGCAGCGAAGGCGAATTTGGCAGAGGAACCTTTCGGGTGAAAGGAGATACCATCGACATCAACCTCCCTTATGTGGATTTCGGTTACCGCATCAGTTTTTTTGGAGATGAAATTGAAAGTATAGAAACACTGGATATTGTATCCGGTAAAAGAATTGGTACCGTCGAGAATGCGGCTATCTTTCCCGCCAACCTGTACCTTGCACCTAAAGACATGCTCACCCAGGTTATTCACGAAATTCAGGATGAATGTGCCGCCCAGGTTGAATATTTTAAACAAACCGGAAAATATATTGAAGCCCAAAGGTTGAGCGAACGTGTGAACCATGATATTGAAATGATTCGTGAATTGGGATATTGCAATGGTATTGAAAACTATTCGCGCTTTTTTGACCGTCGCCAACCCGGTGAGCGGCCCTTCTGCCTGATTGATTATTTTCCGAAAGATTTTCTGTGTGTGATTGATGAAAGCCATGTTACCCTTCCCCAAATCAGCGGAATGTATGGTGGCGACCGCAGCCGCAAACTTACTTTGGTGGACTATGGATTTCGTTTGCCTTCGGCGATGGATAACCGACCGCAGAATTTTCATGAATTTGAAAACCTGATCAACCAGGTGATTTATGTTTCTGCCACCCCTGGCGATATGGAACTGGAACGCACCGGCGGTGTGGTGGTAGAACAGGTGGTACGGCCCACAGGCTTGCTGGATCCGCCGATTGAAGTTCGACCGTCTCTGAATCAGATTGATGATCTGTTGCATGAAATAGATAAACGTGTACAGGCAGGCGACCGTGTACTGGTAACCACCCTCACCAAACGGATGGCAGAGGAAATGGATAAATACCTGCAACGCATTCAGGTAAAATCAAAGTATATCCATAGTGAAGTTACTGCGCTGGACCGGGTGGAAATACTGCGTCAGCTTCGTTTGGGAGACATAGACGTGCTGGTGGGTGTGAATTTGTTAAGGGAAGGATTAGACCTGCCGGAGGTTTCACTGGTGGCCATCATGGATGCTGATAAAGAAGGCTTTTTACGAAATGATAAAAGTCTTACACAAACTGCGGGTAGGGCTGCCCGTAATGTAAACGGACTGGTTATATTTTATGCGGATAAAATCACTGCAAGTATGCAGAAAACAATGGATGAAACCAACCGGAGAAGAGAGAAACAAATTGCGTACAACATCGAACACCATATTACCCCACAAACCATACATAAAACCATGGAACAGGTTTTTGCACAGGGAAGTGTACTGGATATTAAAGGATTTGACCCTCAAAGCCCGTATGCTGCAGATGCCACCCAACCTGCCACTGCTGCAGAGGAATTCGCTATCTATCAAACCGTTCCTCAACTGGAAAAGGCCATCAAAGAGGTGAAGAAACAAATGGAGAAGGCCGCGAAAGACCTCGACTTCATGGAAGCTGCGCGTCTGCGCGACAAAATGTTTGCTATGAAAGAACTCTTGCAGGATTACAAAAAATCGTCTGCTGCAGAATAATGAGTTGTAAAATTTCATCGCTGCATAAACCCTGTCACAGGATGTAATGCGTGAAGCATTAGAATAACTGCCTGATTATACCGCATGAAGTTTATCCTCCTCTTTCCATGAGGTTTATTATATTTATCCCTCAACTATAGGATATGAATAAAGAAACAACCCAATGGTATAGCCCCGCACTGGGGTGTGAGATGCCTATTGTATCGTACGGGCATTACGGATTTGCATTGTTGCTGGTTCCTACAGCTGCAGCCGATTATCTTGAATATGAACGATTCCAGTTGATGGAATCTTTGAAGCCCTATATAGATGGAGGAAAAGTGAAAGTGTATTCTATCAACAGCATCAACAACGAAAGCTGGCTCAACAACAATATGGCCGGCGAGCATAAAGCCATACGCCACAATCAGTTCAATGAATATGTGTTCAATGAAGTTATTCCATTCATTCGCAACAACACTTCTCCTGACACCGAAATCATCACCTGTGGTGCGTCTTTCGGCGCATTACATAGTATGAACCTCTTTTTAAAACGGCCCGACATCATCAACGGTGTAATCGCCATGAGCGGCGTGTACGATTTAACCGAATATTCCAAAGGATTCTTTGATGATCAGGTGTATATCAATTCTCCGGCACATTATATCCCTAACCTGACCAATGATTGGTTTCTGCAACACATCCGCAAAAGCCGGCACATTCATATTTTAACCGGAAGCGGTGATTATGAAGACCCGGAAGCTTCCCGCAGGTTTTCGGGTATTCTAAACGCCAAGGCTATTCCGCATACGCTGGATGTCTGGGGCTCGGAATGGAAACACGACTGGCCCACCTGGAGGGCTATGTTGCCGGTGTATCTTGAACACCACTTTTAACGAAACCATCCGCCTCGGGATATTTATTTACTTTTAGGGATGCAAAAGAAATTATTTCTGCTGGATGCCATGGCATTGATTTTTCGTGCCTATTACGCACTCATCCGCAGCCCACGTATCACAAGCACCGGAAAAAACACCAATGCGCAGTTTGGATTTACCAATACCTTACTCGATTTGCTGAACAACCAGCAACCCACTCACATGGCCGTTTGTTTCGATACGAAGGAGCTTACAGAAAGGCATACAGACTTTGCAGATTATAAAGCCAATCGGCAGGAAGCTCCGGAAGATCTGGTACTCGCTATTCCCGATATTAAAAAAATTATTGAAGGGTTTAATATCCCGGTGATTGAAGCCAATGGCTTTGAAGCTGATGATATCATTGGCACACTGGCACAAAAAGCCGAAGCCGCCGGGTACGATGTATATATGGTTACACCCGACAAAGATTACGGACAGCTGGTAACCGATAAGATTAAAATTTACAAACCGGGCACGCAAGGCGGAGCCGCAGAAATTTTAGGGCCTGATGAAGTATGTAAAAAATGGGATATACAAAATGTGTCTCAGGTGATTGATATTCTTGGACTGATGGGCGATGCAGTTGATAACATCCCCGGTATTCCTGGTATTGGTGAAAAAACAGCAGCCAAACTGATAAAAGAATACGGAACCATCGAAAAAGTACTCGAACAGGCACCCAATATAAAAGGAGCCGTTGGCGAAAAAGTTAGAACCGGTAAAGACCTCGCCGTGATGAGTAAAAAACTGGCCACCATCATTTTGAATGTGCCGGTTGAATTCCATGAAACTGATTTTGAAGTTACTCCATTTGATAAGGAAAAACTACTCAACGTATTCACTGAGCTGGAATTTAAAACCCTCGGTAAACGCTTGCTGGGAGAAGAAATTGCAGTGGCTCCCCGCCAGAGCAGTGGCCAGATGGATTTATTCGGAAACACATCTACCCCTGTACATACAGCTCATGAAATAAACGTACAACCGTTACCGTTAGCCGGAAAAAACATTGACAACACCCCGCATCAGTATCACTTGTTAAAAGATACTGTAGGTATTCAACAACTTGCGGAAAAATTATTAAAGGCACGTGAAATTAGTTTTGATACAGAAACCACCGGACTGGATGCCCATACAGCAGAGTTAGTGGGTATGAGCTTTTCCATCAAACCCGGCGAAGGATGGTATATTCCGTGTCCGTCTGATAAACATAAAACCCTTGAAATTTTACGCATCCTGCAACCGCTTTGGGACGCCACACACATAACATGGGTAGGACAAAATATCAAGTACGATTTGTTGATGCTGAAATGGTATGGATTTGAAATTTTAGGCAACACTTTCGATACCATGCTGGCACATTATGTCATTGAACCCGATGGCAAACACAATATGGACATGATGAGTGAACAGTTGCTCGGGTATTCACCGGTTTCCATTGAAACACTCATTGGCAAAAAAGGAAAGGGCCAGGGAAACATGCGGGAGGTAGATCAGGAACGCATTAAGGAATATGCGGTGGAAGATGCGGATATCACCCTGCAACTTAAAAAGCAACTGGAGCCGATGCTCAAAGAAAAATCGGTTGAACGTGTTTTTGAAGAGGTTGATAACCCGCTGGTGAAAGTTCTTACCGATATGGAATATGAAGGCATCAATATAGATGTGGATTTCCTGCATGCCTATTCTAAAGAACTGGAAAAAGAAGCACGCGCTGCAGAACAGGAAGTGTACACACTGGCAGGCGTTCGTTTCAATCTGGCTTCTCCTAAACAACTGGGTG
>JAHBTM010000043.1 GCA_019638635.1 Ferruginibacter sp.
TCTTACAAAGATTTACCATTACGTTTGGCAGAATACGGAACCTGCTACCGCTACGAACAAAGTGGTGAGTTATTCGGGTTGATGCGTGTACGGTGCCTGCATATGAACGATGCACACATTTATTGCACCCGCGAACAGTTTGCCGACGAATTCCGCGCAGTGAATGAAATGTATGTGAAGTACTTCAAAATTTTCGGAATCGATAAATATGTCATGCGCCTCAGTTTACATGATCCTGAAAAACTGGGTAAGAAATACATCAATGAACCGGAGTTGTGGCTGGAAACAGAAGCGATGGTGCGTTCGGTGCTCATCGAAAGCAATATCCCGTTTGTTGAAGTAAAAGATGAAGGAGCTTTCTACGGGCCCAAAATAGATGTGCAGATATGGAGTGCTATCGGTCGTGAGTTTACACTGGCTACCAATCAGGTTGATTTCGCACAAGGACGACGTTTCAATCTGGTATTTGCTTCAAAAGATAATTCAACCGACACGCCATTGATTATTCACCGCGCCCCACTGGGTACCCACGAACGGTTTATCGGATTCTTGCTGGAACACTTTGCCGGTAAATTCCCCACCTGGCTGGCACCCTTACAGGTAAAAGTATTGCCCATCAGCGATAAGTTTATGGAGTATGCCCAACAGGTAACACAAAAACTAAGATTGAATATGATCCGGGCTGAAGTAGATGACCGAAGCGAAAAAATAGGTAAAAAAATCAGGGATGCTGAAATGTTGAAGATTCCTTATATGCTCATCATTGGCGAAAAAGAAATGCAGGAAAACAGTGTTTCGGTTCGTCGCCAGGGGCATGGCGATACAGGCATGGTTCAGGTGGATAACCTCATAAACAGTCTGTTGCAGGATATTCGGGATCGTAAAAATGATACAATTCCTGCCCAGGGTTCATAAGTACCCCTTAATTTTTTTATTATCTGTCAAAAATTTAGGATAATTGCACTTGGATATAAGGTCCGATTTTTAATCAAAACAAATAAATGGCATTTCCTCCAAAGAAGCCGCGTGGGGCTTTCAATCCACGGTTTAAAAAAGAACAACAACAAGAGCACCGCACCAATCATTTAATCCGCGCCACAGAAGTTAGGTTGGTGGGAGAGAACGTAACACCGGGCGTTTATTCCATTCAGGAAGCACAGCAAATAGCCAACAGCCTCGGTATGGATTTGGTTGAAATTTCACCAGGCGCCAATCCACCGGTGTGTAGGGCCATCGATTATAATAAATTCCTGTACGAGGAAAAGAAAAAGAAAAAAGAAATTAAAGCGAAATCTAAAACCAGTGAGGTGAAAGAAATTCGTTTTACTCCGAATACTGATGATCACGATTTTGAATTCAAAGTAAAACACGCTGAAAAATTTTTACTCGAAGGAGATAAGGTGAAAGCCCATGTGCAATTTAAAGGCCGCGCCATTATGTTTAAAGAACGGGGTGAATTACTACTGCTGAAATTTGCCGATCGCCTGAAAGAAGTGGGTGCCCTCGAAAGCATGCCCAAAATGGAAGGTAAACGTATGCTGGTGATGTTCGCACCTAAAGCCCAAAAGAAAAAAGCGCAAGATTTGGGTAAACTGATTGAGAAAGCCAAGGTGGAAAAAGAAACCCCCGGACCAGCAGCTGAGTAATATAATTTTGTACTGTTCCTGCATTTTTCCTCAACCTAAATAGTTTGTATGGACACATACGATTACCTCGTAGTGGGGGCCGGTTTGTTTGGCGCTACTTTCGCCTGGCATGCAAAGCAACAGGGCAAGAGGGTGCTGGTGATTGATAAACGAACCCATGCCGGAGGGAATGTGTATTGCCGTTCTGTAGAAGGCATCAACGTTCATGCTTATGGGGCACACATCTTCCATACCAATGATACACCTATTTGGGAGTTTGTGCATCGTTTCGCCAGATTCAACCGATACACTAACGCACCGGTAGCTAATTATAAGGGCGAACTCTACAATCTGCCTTTCAACATGAACACGTTCTATCAGTTGTGGAAAGTAACCACTCCTGCCGCTGCAAGGGAGATCATTCAAAAACAAATTGAATCGCTCCACATTGAGGAACCTACAAATCTGGAAGAACAGGCACTCAAACTGGTGGGCACCGATATTTACGAAAAACTCATCAAAGGGTATACGGAGAAACAGTGGGGATGCAAGGCTACCGAACTTCCGGCTTTCATCATCAAGCGTTTACCCGTTCGGTTTACATTCGATAATAATTATTTTAACGACCGCTACCAAGGTATTCCAGAAGGAGGGTACAACCGCATCATCGACGGTTTGCTGGAAGGTGTTGATGTGCGGTTGAATACCAATTATTTTCACGACCGGGACGCATTCAATCGAATCGCTAAAAAAATAGTTTACACCGGAGCTATGGATGAATTTTATGATTACCGGTTTGGGGAACTGGAGTACCGTAGCCTTCGTTTTGAAGAAGAAATTTTACCGACAGACAATTATCAGGGAAATGCAGTGGTGAATTATACCGAAGCCTCTGTACCCTACACCCGTATCATTGAACATAAACACTTTGAATTTGGCACGCAACCCGTTACCGTGATTACCCGCGAATACCCCGAAGCATGGCGAAAGGGAAGTGAGCCCTATTATCCAATTAATAACACGTTGAATAACAATAGATTCAAACAATATCAAACCCTTGCCCAACAGGAAACGCACATCCTCTTTGGTGGTCGACTGGCCGAGTACCGCTATTACGATATGCACCAGGTGATCGGATCTGCTATGGTAATGGCCCGCAAGGAACTTGAATTTTTAAAATAGATAAGGTTAAATAAAATATTTTATCCTACCTTTGCCGCCCGAAAAGGTCAGCTTTTCGATATTTCCCACAAGGCCCCATAAGTGTCCGGCAGTCCGGAACGCCAGCAGGGAGTAACTAATAATGATTTAAAAATGCCAAAGGTTAAAAACCAACAGCAGCGCCAAAAAGCGTTTTATTACCGGTACCGGTAAAATCACCTTCCAGAAAGCCTTCAAGAGGCATATCTTAACCAAGAAAAGTACTAAACGTAAACGCCTTATGCGTAAAGACGGTGTGGTAGGAAGCGCCAACCAACACTTTGTACTCCGATTACTTGGAATGAAATAATCGATCACTTTAATCATTAAAAACATTAAGATATGCCACGTTCAGTAAATGCAGTTGCCAGTCGCGCACGCCGCAAAAGAGTTTTGAAAGCCGCTAAAGGCTATTATGGAAAAAGAAAAAATGTATACACCGTTGCGAAAAACGTAATGGAGAAAGGTCTTACATATAGCTATGTGGGCCGTAAAGTTAAAAAACGCGATTACCGTACATTGTGGATTGCCCGTATCAACGCGGCCGTTCGTGAAGAGGGTATGACTTACAGCCAGTTCATTCACAAACTGACTGAAAAAGGAATTGACCTGAACAGGAAAGTACTGGCCGATCTGGCTATGAACGAACCTGAAATGTTCAAGGGCCTCGTGCAATCGGTAAAATAATTATGCCTACATCTTTTTACCCACCGCCCCGGTTTGGGGCGGTTTTTTTATGATTTACAGATTCCTTTCCTACATTTTCGTTTTCTTTGTGCAGCTATTTAACCCACGTAAATGAACAATACTTACCACGAACTCGTTCAACAAACATTTGTTTTTCCTCAGGAAGATTTTAAACTCGTGGATGGCTACCTCCGGTACAATGATGTAGACATCAAGGCATTGATTGATAAATACGGTACACCGCTTAAAATCAGTTACCTGCCCAAAATTGGCATGCAGATTAACCGGGCAAAAAAAATGTTTGCTAATGCTTTCAAAAAGCATAAGTACGAAGGAGAATACAATTACTGTTATTGTACCAAAAGTTCTCACTTCAGCTTCGTAGTGGAAGAAGCACTAAAGCACAATATCCATCTTGAAACATCTTATGCCTACGATATAGAAATCATCAAAAAACTCTACGAAAAAAGAAAAATCAATAAAGATTGCTACATCATCTGCAATGGGTTTAAACAAAAAGTATACACATCCCGCATCGCACAACTGCTGAACAACGGATTTAAAAACGTGATTCCTGTGCTGGATAATGTAGATGAATTAAAAGCCTACACCCGTTCGGTAAAGGTGCCGTTCAAACTCGGCATACGGGTGGCAACGGAAGAAGAACCATCCTTTCCGTTTTACACCTCACGGTTAGGCATACGTGCAAAAGATATCCTTGAATTTTATGTTGATAAAATTGAGGGCAATGAAGAAAAGTATCATCTGAAAATGCTCCACCTGTTTTTAAACAAGGGTATTAAGGATGATATCTATTACTGGTCGGAACTGAACAAAGTCATCAACCTCTATTGCCAGCTGAAAAAGATTTGTCCTGAACTGGATTCTATTAACATCGGAGGCGGCTTCCCCATCAAACATTCACTGGGCTTTGATTATGATTATCAGTTCATGATCAATGAAATTGTACGCAACATTAAAGTGGCCTGCAAAAAAGCCAAAGTGCCCATGCCAAATATCTTCACCGAGTTTGGAAGTTTTACCGTGGGTGAAAGCATGGCGCACATTTACAGCGTTATCGCACAAAAAGTGCAAAACGACCGTGAAACATGGTACATGATTGATTCCTCATTCATTACCACCTTACCCGATACCTGGGGAATCGGTGAGAAATTTTTGATGCTTCCCGTAAACAAATGGGATGGAGAGTATCAACGTGTAGTGTTAGGAGGAATTACCTGCGATAGCCACGATTATTATGATTCTGAAGAACATATCAAGGAAGTGTTTTTACCTAAAGTGGATGAAGGCGAACCGCTCTATCTGGGTTTCTTCCACACCGGTGCCTATCAGGATCAACTCAGTGGTTATGGAGGAATTAAACATTGCCTGATACCGTCTCCAAAACATGTGATTATCGACAGGGATAAAAACGGTAAACTGACCGACTGGGTGTATGCGAAAGAACAATCTGCTCAAAGCATGTTGAAACTGCTTGGTTACACATAATTCACATTATAGCTTGGCCGGCCGGAATGCATCGTTCGTGTGCATGGATTTATGATAGAGGTAATATTTACCATCTTGATAGTTCTTCCAGTACCGCTTGCCTTCCAAATCATAATACAATCTTCCATCCACCGATTTTCGGGCAACCTTATCATTGACCACAATCACCGATGGTACAGGCGTTTTTACTACTGACGGTTTGGGTTTTGCGGCTATGGTGGTTTGTTTCTTTTCCTCCGGCTTCGCGGCAGGTACCGATTTTTTATGACAGGCCGCCAACAGCAGGCTAATACCACCCATGTAAATAAGGGCTTTTAAAAACGAGGACTTATTCATGCTGCCACCTATATCAATAACTTTACCAAAACTTCCGGTTATGAAAATATTTTTCCTGTTTGCCATTGTCTTTCTGTTTTCAACGCATACTGCACGTGCACAGAATGATTCTACCGATGTTGTAAAAGCAATTCAAAATTTATTTGATGCCATGCATTCCGGAGATTCCGCTGCACTTGTACAATGTTTTACATCGAATGCTTATTTGCAGACTATTTCTGTGAAATCACCCGGCAATCCACTGGTGCGTACGGAAGATATTTCCAAATTCGGACAGTTTGTACAGCAAGCCGTTCCCGGTTCTGTACGCGAAGAGTTCAGGGTTCAATACGTGCATGTGGAAGGTGTACTGGCTCATGTGTGGGCACCCTATCAATTTTTTTATAATGGCGTGTTCAGCCATTGCGGAGTGAATGCATTCATGTTGGTTCAAACAGCATCGGGTTGGAAAATACAGTACCTTACTGATACACGGGTAAAAGAAGGATGCCGCTAAATAAAAAAAGCCCCGCTATGGCGGGGCGGAAAATGAAAAAGACTCAAATCAACATTATTGAATATTGATTTCCTTGGAAGGAGCCTGTGTAGCCTGCTTTTTAGGAAGTTCAACCTTCAGCACTCCATTCTCATAGCGTGCATCAATTTTTTCCATGTCAATTTTTTCATCAAGGGTAAAGCTGCGCTTGAAGGATTTGTACGAAAACTCACGGCGGATGGATTTGTCGGTTTCTTCCTTCTGCTCATCTTTTTTCTCACTGCTGATGTTTAACACATTGCCTTCCATGTTGATTTTAAAATCGGCTTTGTCATACCCGGGTGCGGCCAGTTCAATCTGGTATGCATTTTCTTTTTCAGTGATGTTGATGGGCGGAAAACTCATCACATCTTCACGGAAAGTTTTGCTTACAGCTACCGGAAAATCATTGAAGAAATCATTCATGAATCCTTCAAAAGTGCGACCTAACGGACGATTAACTTTTACGAGTGTCATTGTATTTAGTTTTATAAGTGATTGTTTTGTGTACAAAGATGATGGCTCAATTCATGTACCACGTCTATTTTATATGACAAAAATTCCTGATTCGAACACAGGCCCTGACTTTCTTTCTGAAATGTTTGTTGACCACTGCAATAACAGCAGTCCGATAATCCATAAACCTTCCATAACTTTGCACCCTAAATAATAATACTATGTACCCAGAACAAATAGTACTTCCAATGAAGGAAGAGTTGACAGAGCAGGGATTTACAGAATTACTCTCTGCAACCGATGTGGAGAACCTGATGAGTAAGAAAGGCACCGCCCTGGTGATGATTAATTCTGTATGTGGTTGCAGTGCAGGTACGGCTCGCCCGGGAACCATCCTGGCTGTGCAGCAAAGTGCAGTGAAACCTGATTATATTACCACCACATTTGCCGGTTTCGATATAGAAGCCGTTCAGAAAGTGCGTGAGTATATGTTGCCTTACCCGCCTTCTTCACCATGCATTGCCCTGTTTAAAGACGGTCAGCTTGTTCATATGATTGAACGCCATCTAATTGAAGGGCGCAGCGCACAAATGATTGCCGAAAACCTCAAGGGCGCTTTCGAAACCTATTGCAATTAATAATCAAACCGGTTTTTTCATCCCCCTCTTATACAAGCAGGGGGATTTTTGTTGCAATATTGAAATATATTGCATGACTCAAACAACGGTACTATGTATCCCAATTTATATTATGTATTCAAAGACTGGTTTAATGTTGAAATTGATGCACTTGCATTTTTGAATACATTCGGATTGATGGTGGCCGTGGCATTCATTGCGGCAGCGTATATCTTAACACTTGAGCTGAAGCGTAAAGAGAAACAGGGCTTACTTATTGCCCGTGAAGAAATGATCGTCGTAGGCAAATCGGCTTCTGGGTCAGAATTATTCATCAACGCTATCATTGGTTTTATTTTTGGGTATAAACTATTGGGAATTTTCTTCAGTAAACCCCCGGACATGGACCCGCAATCCTTCATTTTTTCGGGGCTGGGCAGTGTGGCAGGTGGTATTGCCGGCGCTGCTTTGATGGCCGGCTTGAAATGGTATGAAAAAAATAAGAACAAGCTGGCCACACCGGAAAAACGCAGCGTAAGGATATGGCCTCACGATAGGGTAGGCGATATCGTTATTCTGGCATTGGTATTCGGTATACTGGGTGCCAAACTCTTCGACAGCGTTGAGCACTGGGATGATTTCATTGCCGATCCTATGGGCATGTTGTTTTCTTCGGGTGGATTAACTTTTTATGGTGGATTGATTCTGGCCAGCATTGCAATCATCTGGTATGCACGAAGTAAAAATATCCGCATTCGTCATTTAGTGGATGCTGCCGCGCCGGCCCTGATGTTGGCTTATGCCATTGGAAGGCTGGGGTGCCAGATTTCAGGCGATGGTGACTGGGGCGTGTACAATAGTGCCTATGTGAGCGACACCTATGGCAATGTGCGTGAGGCTGGTCCGGGCGAATACCAACAAAAAATTCAGGAAAACATCACCTACTTTACTGAAGGATTTGTTTCGGATAGCCTAAACCGAAAGGAATATGTTACCGACCGTATCTATGCAAGTGCAGAGGCTGTACCTCATATCTATTTTAAAGGCCCTTCTTTTCTGCCCGACTGGTTCTTTGCGTATACCTATCCCGGTAACGTTAATAAAGACGGCATACAAATACCGGGCAATTTCAGTGAACACAACCGGGTGTTACCTCAGCCCGTGTATCCTACACCGTTATACGAGTTTTTACTTTGTGTCCTACTCTTTATGTTGCTTTGGTATCTGAGAAAGAAAAACCTCCCCCCGATGTTTATTTTCGGATTGTACCTTTCGCTGAACGGACTGGAACGATTTTTCATCGAAAAAATCCGTGTCAATAAAGTGTATCACTTCATGGGATTCGAATCCACTCAATCTGAACTGATTGCCCTTGGATTGGTCTTCACCGGCATCCTTATTATGGTGTACAGCCGAAAAAAGGCCTGATTCCCATCTCACATTGTTACCATTTAATCATTCCGGCTGGCCGCACGGTCGCAGTAGGGTAGTGTTTTTTCTACTCATTATTCCCTTTTTTCCCTTACATCCATCCGCTTTAACCACTAACCTCATTTTAAGAAAACTTTAATACGACTTTGTTCGTACTTGCGTATATAGATTCCTGAATCAATATTAAGTGCTGAAAAACAATGTTTTAACTATGAAGTTTTCAATTACAACCATCAAAATGGCTTACCGCCGTTCATACAATCCTAATGTATTTCATCACTTTATTTTGCCGTTCAGTATAAAACAATGTACTTTGCATTACACAGTACCTACCTTTGGATGGTAGTTAACAATAAAAACAACTTGTTTTAACCAATAAATAAACAGCCATGAAAAAATTGATCATCATTCTTTGCTTACTGACACTTTCAGTTGCAACGATGGCAAAAACAGTAAATACCTGTTTGAATGGATGCGGTAATCACGATGTCCACCATATCAGTGCATACGAAGCCATTACCACAGAACCGGTGATAAAGCATGAAGTGCGTTTAAACGGATGGGTAGATGCACCTTCTGTATATGAGTCTATCGAAACAGAGCCCGTGTTGAAACCAGCACACGAACTGCGGTTGATGTACAACGCCCTGCCTCCATACGAAAGTATTGATGTAGAACCTGTTGTTCCATCTGAAATTCACCTGAACGGATTAGCCTACGCGTATCTCTATGAAAACTTACTCAATGAACCGGTTATCAAAGAACATAAAAATGGATTATGGATTAAGGATGCTACACAAGACAACGAGGATTTTATTGCACCTGACGTGGTTGAAGAAATAGTGGTTGAACCACAGGTGAAAAATTCCAAACCTTTGCAATTACTGATAGATGCAGTGGAGCGTTCCAATCAGCCAACATTTGAAAATCTATTGGTGGAACCAGTCATCAAACATTCGTTTTTTGTAGTTGCAGATACCACCCAGCCTGTGGCAACGGAGAAACCTGCATCTTTGGATCTGCCTGCTTCAATCACTGCTCATGAGGATACACTGAAAAAGAATAAAGCGTTTTCAAAAGATCTGGATGCTGTGGTAGTTACATCGCGAAAACCTCCGTTTGAAAGAAAAGCAGATAAGATGATTGTGAATGTAGAGGCTAATATTACCAACAGCGGTGCTTCAGCTATGGAAGTGTTAGAGAAAACACCCGGTGTATCTGTAGATAAGGACGGTAACATCAGCATGGCCGGAAAAAATGGTGTGATGGTATTGATGGATGGAAAGAGAACCTTCATGACAGCCGCTGACCTTGCCGATTATCTTAGAAACGTACCTGCCAGCAGTCTGGATAAATTGGAAGTGATGACCAATCCTTCATCAAAATATGATGCAGCCGGTAATTCAGGAATCATTAACATCATTACCAAAAAACAAAAGCAAAAAGGATTCAATGGCTCCTTAAGTACCAGCACCGGCATGGCTCAATATCTTTTTAATAACAACAGTTTGAACTTGAATTATCGAAAGAATAAACTCAACCTGTTTGCAAACCTGAGCGGGAACGCAAGAAAAAGTATCGATGAATTTCAACTGAGCCGCACTTTTTTTAAACCCGACGGAACACCCGAGGTACACTTCGATCAGAAATCGGAAAACACCCGCCAACGTTACGGCTTGAATGGTAAAGTGGGTTTTGATTACATCGCATCCCCTCAAACGACTTTTGGTATGGTATTTACCGGATTCTATAGCCCAGGAAAAATTAATAGTGTAAATACTTCTTATTTAAAAAACCACGCCAATGTACTGGATTCAACGGTAGTGTCTACCAATTACGAAGAACGTACTTGGAAGAACGCCGGAGTAAACCTGCACATAGTTCATCAGTTTGATTCTGCACGAAGCGGAAAAGAAATTTCAGCAGATCTGGATTACTACCGATACAACAGATTACAGGATCAGGAATTCCTAAACGAAAATTTCGACTTGAACGGTGTGAAAAGCGGAAGTAAATTATTGCAGGGGCATTTACCCTCCGACATAGAAATTATAAGTGCCAAAACAGATTACACACAAAAAATATTTAAAAAATACAAACTGGAAGCCGGTTTAAAATACAGCCAGGTTCGAACAGAAAATGTTGCCGGATATTTCGATGTCATCAATAACATTCCCGTACAGAACGATGATATCACCAACAGTTTTGATTATGAAGAAT
The DNA here is from genome assembly GCA_019638635.1 of Ferruginibacter sp. GTDB lineage: Bacteria > Bacteroidota > Bacteroidia > Chitinophagales > Chitinophagaceae > Ferruginibacter. The sequence goes on from JAHBTM010000043.1 coordinate 10,596, forward strand.
CGATTGGTGCCGCATACCTGAACATGAGTACAAGCTTTGGCAAGTGGAGTCTACAGGCCGGTTTAAGAGCAGAACACACACGTTATAAAGGGTTTCAGTATGATAATGCTTTGCAGCCCGACAGCTCATTCACCAATGATTACACCAGCCTGTTCCCAACATTCTATGCATCACACAAACTGAATGCTAAACATAATTTCACATTGTCGTACGGACGACGCATCAATCGCCCGGATTATGCCGATCTTAACCCATTCCGCTTCTTTATTGATCAATACACGTATGCCGGGGGGAATCCCTTCCTGCGTCCGATGTACACCAACGTGCTCGAAGCAGGACATTCATTTAAAAATGTACTGCACTCGCGTGTGTCGTACAGTAAAACCAATCAACTGATCACGCAAACTTTTGAAACCGATGGCTTCGCAGCGTTTGTGCGTCCGGGTAACTATGGAACCCAGGAAGTGGTTAATTTGAATGTAACCTATCAGTTTAAACCAAAGGCCTGGTTTAACTCCACCATCTATACGGAAGCCACTCATAATATATTTGACGGAAGGGTAGGTGGTAAAGATTTTAAACAGGAAGGAACTACCTACCTGCTTCACCTGAACAATCAATTCATTATGAAAAAGGGTTGGAGTGCCGAACTCTCCGGTTTTTACAGAACCAGGGGTTGGGAAGGTCAGGTTGAGGTGCGACCCGTGCATATGTTGAATGCAGGCGTACAGAAAAAAGTATTGAAAGATAAAGGAACTTTAAAACTGGCGTTGAACAATCTTTTGCAATATCAGGTGTACACCGGCACCATCTACCTGAATAATGCAGAGGCAAAATTCCGTAATAATCAATTCAGCCGTTCCGCAGCCGTTACATTTACCTATCGGTTTGGAAAACCGTTGAAAGGCACCCCGGTAAGAAAACAAGGTAGCTCCGAAGAACTGAACAGAGTTAAAAGTTCGTAACAGTGGCTGTTACTATTGGGAACACAAACGCAACGCCTTATGGGTTGCGTTTTTTATATTTGTAAAAAATAATACTATGCCATCTTTTGATTTTGTAAGCAAAGTAGATATTCAAACTTTAGATAATGCCGTAAATGTGACCAAAAAAGAAATTACCAACCGGTTCGATTTCAAAGGCTCACACGTGGTAATCGATCTGGATAAGAAGGCCATGAAACTGCATTTGGAAGCAGACAGTGAAATGAAAATGGATCAGATTATAGATGTACTGATCAGCCGCAGCATGAAACAGGGACTGGCGGCAGAAGTGTATGATCAAAGCAAGGAAACCTTCCCCAGCGGAAAGGTGGTGAAACGAGAAATCCCCGTACGCAGTGGCATTGCCCAAGACGATGCCAAGAAAATCGTGAAACTGATCAAGGAAAGCGGTATGAAAGTACAGGCAGCCATTATGGATGATATGGTTCGGGTTACCGGTAAAAAAATTGATGATTTACAGGAAGTTATACAGGCTTCGAAGCAATGGGCCCTGGGAATTCCCCTGCAATATGTAAATATGAAGAGTTAATTGATGATAAATTGATATAAAAATCCTATCTTTGCGCCCTTATACGGCAAAATCCGTAGTTAAAAAGTAAGATTATGAAAAAGGACATTCATCCAAAAAATTACCGCACCGTTGTTTTCAAAGACATGAGTAACGGTCATGCTTTCCTCAGCCGTTCAACAGCTGATACCAAAGAAACCATCGTGTTCGAAGCCGACGGTCAGGAATACCCCGTGGTTAAACTGGAGATTTCAAACACCTCACACCCTTTCTACACCGGTAAAAACGTTCTGGTAGATACAGCTGGTAGAATCGACAAGTTTAAGAAGCGTTACGAAAAGAAACAGAAGTAAGTTTATCTGCTTCAACATATTTTGTAAGCCCTCCTGCCTGGGGGGCTTTTTATTTGTGGTTATTTACTACTTTTAAACTTATGGCAATTATTTTAACCGATAAGGAAAATAAAAAGGGATTAATACCCTTTACGCATACACAACATGCAGCCGATATCCGCATCGGCATTTTTACCATTCGCGAAAAGTGGGAAATGCTGACCGGCGAAAAAGTGGAAATAGGCGAAGATGGTATCTCAACAGCCTTTATACCTTGTATGGAAGATTACATTCAAATCAGAACCGGTACTTCCATTACAGATGATATCCGCAAATTGCATTACCCCTGGCAAATTTTTCAATTCAACGAATGGGCCATCCGCCGGGATTTCGACTGGATTATCAATAACCGGCGTTCCGCACCCATTTCATCTACCAACCGTTGTGTGCAAGAGAAAGCAATTTTTATTGAACCGGGTGCTAAGGTGGAGCACGTGTATATCAATGCCGAACAGGGTCCTGTATATATTGGTGCAGGAGCAGAAGTGATGGAAGGTGCGATGTTGCGCGGACCGGTTGCTATTTGTGAAGGTGCCGTTGTTAAAATGGGCGCTACCGTTTATGGAGGCACAACCATTGGGAAACATTGCGTAGCATCCGGTGAAATTAAGAATGCTGTGTTGATGGATTATTCCAACAAGGCGCATGACGGATATCTTGGAGATAGTGTTGTTGGTAGATGGTGTAATATTGGTGCAGGCAGTTCAAATTCGAATCTGAAAAACAATGCGGCCGATGTGGTGTACGATTTACCACATCTTGAAAGCCCGGTAAATGTGGGCAAAAAAGCCGGACTCATCATGGGAGATTATTGCCGTGCTGCAATCAATACTTCATTCAATACCGGTTCGTTTATTGGTGTGTGTTGTAATATCTTTGACCGCTCTTTTCCTGATAAAATCATTCCTGATTTCAGCTGGGGCAATACAAAATATGAATTTGTGAAAGCATTGGAAGATATCAGAAACTGGATGTCGATGAAAGGAAAAACATTAACAGTAGCAGAAGAACATATTCTGCAGGAATTGTATTATAAAACTTTTGAGAAATGAGACAACAAATTGCAGCAGCAAACTGGAAGATGAATTTAACCCTTTCCGAAGGGGAACAACTGGTAAAAGCACTCGTTCATGCGGGGATTGTATTGAAAAAGCACCAACGCGTGTTGATGGGTGTTCCATTCCCATATCTGGTACCTCTTCAGGCGGCTGTACAAAGAGTAGAGGGGTTTGATTTAATGGCGCAAAACTGTGCGGCCACTAATAATGGCGCCTACACTGGGGAAGTGAGCGCAACCATGCTGAAAAGCCTGGGCATTCAATGGACAATCATCGGGCACAGTGAAAGAAGGGAATACCAGTTGGAAGGTAATGCGGTACTCGCTCAAAAAGCTGATCGTTTGCTGGAGAATGGCCTGAAACCTGTTTTCTGTTGCGGAGAACCATTGCAGATACGCGAAGCGAATACCCATAACGGTTATGTAGAAACGCAAATTCGGGAGAGTTTGTTTCATCTGGATGAAAAGGCCATGAGCCATGTAGTGATTGCTTATGAACCCATCTGGGCTATTGGTACCGGAAAAACAGCCTCTACCGAACAGGCACAGGAAATGCACCGGTATATTCGCTCGGTGTTGGAGAAACAATATGGCACCACACTGGCAGATACCATACCGGTGTTATATGGTGGCAGCGTGAAAGCCAATAATGCATCCGAATTGTTTGGTCAGCCTGATGTTGATGGCGGACTCGTAGGGGGTGCCAGTTTGGTAGCAGATGATTTCACGGCCATCATCCGCAGCCTTAAAGCATAAATACACATCATGTTTCTGGTTCAGTTATACCGGCACCATAAAGTACTCTTTGTACTGTTTGTGGGCTGGATACTGGCCTTTGTTTTCCTGAATGTAAAATGGGGAATGGTGGCATCCCCGGTTTACCAATACGGTATGTTCAGTAAACCTATGTCCATCGAAGAACCACGGCCAGCTTATCGCATAGTCGTGAATGGCGAGATGTTGAATACTGTACACTATTCTTTCGCTCAAAGGGATGTGCTCTATGTATCGCTCGATAAATTCCGCTGGCAATCTGAACAAAACCGGAAGGTGTTTCAGGCATTGAAAAAGTTCCTTCCCACAGCAGTTGAACAACGTGCTACGTATACCAATACCATAAATCATCAGCAATTTTCGGATTGGTACCGGGAACGCGTATCCGAAATTACGGGCCTCCGGGTACGATCACTGGAAGTATATCAAGAGTATTGGAAGTGGTATCCGGGTGCATGTGCTTTGCAATCATCAGAAAAACTAATTTACTTTGATTGAGTATAAACACATACGCCAGTTTGCATGGATATACGCATCCGCCGTAGTACTTTTTTTTGTGTGGATGTACTGGAATGGGTTGCATTTCTCCGCTTACCGGCCCGTGTTCTTCAACAATCAAACCGACCTGACCGGGAATTATATCTTACTGACCGGAATTCATCTAAAAGTGATGCAGGAACAATGGTTGCGGGTGCTGCTGGATGTGTCTTTTATACTTTTTCCGGTTATGCTCTGTGTGCTGGTAGTACGACGGAGCACCATCGCCCATCCGGTTTCGATCCTTACGGCAGGGGTTGCTTTGCTGTATGCCTGGTTGTATTCTATCCTGGGTGTAATTAGTATTGAAGTATTCACCGCCTTTCTGTTTACACCGCTGGTGTTTACTGCACTTACAGTACAGGGGTTTTATTTTCGGATACAAATCCTCCGTCTGCTTTTTCTCATCATTTTCTTTTCAACCGCCTGGTGGAAATTCAGGGCAGGAGGTTTCTTTCATTTTGAACAAATGCAAGCCATTTTATTCCGTCAACATACTGCCGCCATAGTATATGGTTCAAATGATCTGTCAACCAATCTGTACAAATTTCTGATTGCACATCCTTCTGTGTCCTTTGGGTTATATGTTATGGCCACCTTGTTGGAGGCTTCAATGGCCATTGGTTTTTTTACACACCGTTTCGATCGGTGGCTGATGATGTTCGCACTACTGTTTATTGGCACGGATTACCTGCTGATGGAGATTAATTATTTTTCATGGATTCCGATGGTGGCTGCTTTGTATTTCTCAGGAAAGCAATGGCCTCACGTACATGTCTCCTCCCAAATAGCAACCCGGTGATAGCCACACCGGTAATTCCGGCAACCAATTGCCATTGAACCGAACGGTTTTGTGTCATGTAATATAATCCGGCCAAGATGACGCAGGATGTCAGCAATACCCAAATCATGTATTGAAAAGGCAATAATCTGTACCACGGTATTTGAATAAGCTGCGAGGTAGCCCACAAATAATAACCTGCCTGTACCCATGTGCTGATGACTACCGCGAGGATGATGCCTCGGGTCTGTAAAAGAGGATACAATATAAACATGAGCACGATGGCGCTAACCAAATCAATGATAGCCCCAAGTACGATACGGTCGCTTCGCTGGTAAAACTGCAATGCTGCCGTGAAATTAGTCATGCGCAACGGAAGTATAAACAAGGCAATGAAAAATATCGGTACCGCCTCCGCATACGTATTTCCAAACAGCAACAAAAAGAATGTTTCGTGGTGAAAGATTAAAAATATAAAAGCCGGTAATACCAATGCAGCCAGCATTTGGGTTGAATGATGCAGGCTTTCCCGGATTTGATCTGCATGGCCTCCGGTGCGTCCCCATTCCACTAACATGATATGACCAACAGCGCTCACTACAATTCCAAATACAGGAATTTCATATGCACCGTTGAAGTAAACTGCAAACTGACTAAGGGTTAGAAAACTCAGGATAATCCATTTGTCTAACCACTTGTACAAAGTGTTTATGGTATCAAACAAACCCAGATACAGCCATTGTTTCCCCGTAATCTCCACCGGAATGTCGGTGTGGGTTCCGGATGAGAATGCTTTATGCTTTAACATCGTTGATTTAATGATGAATACCAGTGTGAGCAATAAAAGCAGTGCATCCAATGAATACCGGCTGCCAGATAATCCAACATGAACCAACAAAAATATCACACTGAAGAGCAGGTTGGCGAGTAACACTTTTTTATGGCTTCCATGTTTTAACACCAGTACTTCACGAATGGCAGCAATATTTTGTGCGAGTATCAACAAGGTGAGCAATGTTTTCTGCACATACGTAAATCCCGGTTCAAAAATCCAAACAAGCGCCACAGGAACAATGAATAAGCACAGGGCAATGATGGCGGAACGATGACGAAAGGTCTGTATATATTGCTGAATGTTTTCTCCTCCGGAGGAGAGTATGAGTGCAGGCAATCCGAACAAAGAAACAACACTGATTACACCGGTGTACAACCAAACCGATTGATATTGTCCGTATAACTCAACAGTGAGGGTGCGGGCATACAGCAGTATAACGGTGAGCTGTACCAGCATTTTAATTATGCCGGATACCATCAGCATCACCGATCGCCCGGTGAATGATGCCGGGTTACCGTGTGTGGTTGGATGCAAACCGTTTGCACTCATCTGAATCTAATGTATTGATTATGGCTGCCGGATTTCCGGCTATCACACAATGGCCGTCCGGAAAACTTTTTGTAACAACACTACCAGCACCTACAATGGTAAAGTCTCCTAGGGTTACTCCGGGTAAGATAACAGCCTGCATGCCTATCCAACAGTATTTGCCGATTTTTACCGGTGGAGCAAAATCATGTGCTGCGTTGTTGATTTTATTATGGTTTGCAGAAAGTATGCCTACTCCCGGGCCAATATTTGTATAATCGCCTATTTCTATTCCGTTATATGCCTCAATATAATTGTTAGGAGAATCACCGGGATACACCCCTTTGCCTCGGACGATATTTTGCGGGCAAACAATGGTACTGGTGTAGTGGACCGCCCAGGATGTTCCTGCATTCTGGCGCAATATTTTGCGAAAGAAAAAATCAGCTACATAAAAATGGATCCCCACATCTGTTCTTAACCCGAATATTTTCTGAATAAACCGTTTCATAAAATCAAGGTGAAGTTAAGCATTAAGGATTTGAAAGCACAGTGCCGGGGTTTCGGTAATTTTGTGTGATGAAGGCATATTGTATCAGTGGCCTGGGTGCCGATGAAAGGATTTTCTGCAACTTACATTTCCCCGATGTATTGGAACCGGTGTATTTAAAATGGATTAAACCGGAACCCAACGAAGCTTTGGAGCATTATGCCTTACGCCTGAGTGAAAAGATTGAAGATAAGGAACCGTACGTATTGATTGGTTTGTCGCTGGGCGGTATGTTGGCCGTTGAAATCAGCAAAAAGAAACATCCGCTGGCTACCATCCTTATTTCGAGCGTAGCCACAAGCAGTGAATTGCCGGGGTGGTACCGCTGGGCCGGACAGGTTGGCTTGCATAAATTGTTGCCTGCGGGCTTATATAAAACAGCTTCTTTTCTGAAGAGATACTTTACTACTGAAAGCTCCGAGAGTAAAAAACTGGTGCAGCAATTAATCAGGGAATCTGACCCGGAATTTATTCGATGGGGCGTGAATGCGATTGTAGGCTGGAAAAATGAAGAGGTGCCGGATACCGTTTACCGGATTCACGGTACAAAAGATGAGATACTTCCCCTGAAAGTGCAGGAGGGTATACAGGCCATCCCCGGCGGTAAACACTTGATGATACTGGATCGGGCCGGAGAAATCAACCCGATGTTGGAATCTATTTGTACCCGGGCCTGCCAGCGTACTGCGGGTGTAGAAGGGCTTAAAAAGTAGATGAAAATCCGTTGAATTAGCCTATTTTTGCGCCCTTAAAGTGTATACCCATCCATGAAGCATATCCGGAATTTTTGCATTATTGCACACATCGATCACGGAAAAAGTACCCTTGCTGATCG
>JAHBTM010000044.1 GCA_019638635.1 Ferruginibacter sp.
CTTAAGCCAACTACGCTTGTATCAGAAGTGGCGCAGTTGTGTAAAGAAGCAGTGGAACATTCCTTCGCAGCAGTTTGCGTTCCACCCATGTTTGTAAAACACGCCAAAGAGTTTACTGCCGGCTCGGATGTGAAGGTGGCCACCGTAATTGGTTTTCCGTTCGGATACCATGCCATTGAAGCAAAGGTGGCAGAAACAGCATTGGCTATTGTGGATGGTGCCGATGAACTGGATATGGTGATCAATATTGCAGCGTTGAAAAACAACGACTGGCAATATCTGGTAAAAGAGATACAAACCATCATGCCCTTGATTCAGCAAAAGAGCAGGGTATTGAAAGTGATAATTGAAAGTGGTGTACTGACCGATGAAGAAATTATTCGTTGTTGTGAGATTTACGGGTTGGCCGGCGTACATTATATGAAAACATCTACCGGATATGCGGAAAAAGGTGCCACAACCGAAGCCGTACGATTGATGCGTGCGCATTTGCCTGAACAAATTAAAATTAAGGCCAGTGGTGGTATCCGAACATTTGCTTTTGCGAAGGAACTGATTGATGCCGGGGCCAACCGCATTGGTTGCAGCGGAAGTGTGAAAATTATGCAGGAAGCTGCGCAGGCATCGGGCTTATAAAAAATTAGCCTTACATTTATTGCCAATTGTTGAAGATGAAAAAGTCTGTTGCATTTATTTTAATTGCTTTTTGTTCAGTTTCTGCAACATTTGCACAAACGGCCGTAGTGGATTCTGCCGAGAAGGTAAACAATGTAACGGTAGTGAAGGATCCGCGGGTAGATGAGTTGGCGCGTAAAATGAGTGAGTACAATGAGTTGATGAATCTACGCAAGGCCAGAACAGGTAAGGGTTACCGCTTGATGGTGCTCACCACCAGCGACCGGGCACAAGCCATGAGTGTTCGTACCAATTTGATACAACAATTTCCCGATCATAAAGTGTACATGATATTTCAATCTCCTTTCATTAAGTTGAAGTTTGGAAATTTTGTTGAGAAAAAAGATGCGGAAGATATGCGTAAGCAGCTTGTAAAATCCGGCATCATCACAGGTAATATTTATCTACTCCCCGAAACCATTGAAATAAAGCCTGAAGCGGTAATTATCGAGGAAGAATAAGTAGGTATTATTTGCATTGCGTTACATTTGGGTTCATTTAACCATCAATTATGAAATATTTATTATGCCTGTTGGCTGCTACCAGCGTATGGCTGGGTTCTTATGCACAAACTCCAAAAGTTACCTGGGGCGAACCTATCAAGGTTAAAAAAGGTACAGTGGACCTTGATATTATCCACGTGGAAAAATCCGGAGTGTATTTGCAGGAAAACCATATAGTAATAAGACGCATGGCTTTTGTTGGTCCACCTTCCAGAATAAGTGGTACATTAATAAAACTGGATAAAAATTTAAATGAAATATATAGAAACGCATTTGATAAAGAATTGCAAGGGAAAAATTTTGAAAGTTTTGTCTTCGCTGGGAATAAGTTGTTTTTGTTTGCCACGGCAGTAAAAAAAGGTTCAAATGCTTTGGAGTTGTTTGGGGTAGAAATTGACAAAGCAACTGGCTCTCAAAAGAGTGATTGGAAATCAATCATTAGTATTAAGAAGCAAGAAGGAGTAAGCAATATCCTTTTTTCACTCAGGCCAAACACTGATAGTACGGCAATAGCACTTACAACCGGAGTTGAGTACAATGACAGAGCCGAGTTTGGTCTCACATTAATCGATAGTAAACTTGCAATAATTGGAAAGACACTTGAAGTTGAGTATCCCATTAACCCTAAAGAATTTGTTTTAGAATCAATGTTGTATTCACCTGAAGGGAATGTTTTAGTGGTGAATAAAATAATGGAGTACAGAGAAGGAAAAAAGAAAACAGATAAATTTTTAGACTTTAAAGAATACGACATCAGGCTATATAATAAGGAAGGTAATTTGATTAGTCAAGTAAATGTGGATGGAAACGGAACAGATTCAAGACATATAGTACAAAGCAAGGTAGTATTGAAGAGGGATGGCAATTTCACTATGGGTGCATTTTACAGTAAACAAAAGAAAGGTTCTATTCAAGGTGTATTGTTTGTAACTATAGATGGGAAAACGGGAGAAGTTTTGAACAGAGGTAGTCAGGAATTGTCTAGTGCAATGCTCGTTTCGGATAAGGATGATAATGATGATGATGATGATGATGATAAAGTGACCAGAAAAGAAGCAAAAGAAAATAAGAGGTTGGAGAAATTACAAGAAGAGGATGACAAAATTTCCAGATTTTATAAAATAAAAGATATCCTTTCTTTGGAGAACGGCAGTTTCATATTATTGGCGGAGCATTATTATATTTATACTGTATCTCACTCAACGATGGATGCCCAAGGTAGAATGACCACAACAAATCAAACCTATGATGTGCATGGTAAATTGATGTTTGTAAAAGTAAATACTGAAAACGTTGTGGAATGGATACAGATGTTACCCAAAAAGCAAGTGGCTCAAATTGCCAGTAGAAATGCAGCTACTTCAGGGGTTAGCGTTTTTGTAAGCCGGATACCTCCAACGCACGGAAGTATTGGTACAATGGTTCATCCCGCTAATGGAAATACATTCATCTTCTTCAATGATCATCCTAAAAACGCAAGTATAACCAATGCGGGACAAAAAGCAAAAACATTGAAGAATGTTGCTAAATCCGATTGTTTTATGCTGGAATTGAATTCATCAACAGGCAATTTCAAAAGGAAAATGCTATTTACGAACGATGATATACCTGACGCGATGCCATCAAAGGGTTCGCAGTTTGGGAATACCTATTACATGACCGGTAAGCGTTTTCGTATGGGTAAAACTTTAGTAGCTGTAGCAAAGATTACGATACAATAAAACCCTCTTTACAATTTTTTTAAGCGGCGTCTTAAAAGGCCGCTTTTTTGTTGAAGATGATTCAAGAATGCCCGAATCTGTATAAATCGTTTGATTAAGCCGGGATTTAATGAGTGAACTTCATTAATTTTATCCAGGTATGAAATCCCTCATTCAACAATTGGCTGCGAAGTATCAGGATGATTGTGTTGCCATCCGGCATCATTTACATGCCCATCCTGAGCTCAGTTTCGAAGAACATGAAACCTCCCGATTCATTCAGGAGAAATTGAAAGAGTGGGGCATCTCGTTTCAGGTGATGGCCGGTACCGGCGTGGTAGGATGGATTGAAGGAACAGACCCGTTGAGCCGCATCACCGCACTGCGTGCAGATATGGATGCCCTGCCCATTCAGGAAGAAAACGATGTGGAATATCGGTCTCTTAAACCGGGTGTGATGCATGCCTGCGGACATGATGTGCACACCACCTGCTTATTGGGAGCTGCGCGAATATTGCAGGAAACCCGCGATCAGTGGCGTGGTTCCGTAAAACTGATATTCCAGCCCGGTGAAGAAAAAAATCCCGGTGGAGCAAGTATCATGATACGTGAAGGCGTGCTGGATAATCCCGCGCCGCAACGCATTTTCGGAATGCATGTTCACCCATTGCTGCCATCCGGCACGTTTAGTTTTCGTGGCGGCAAAGTAATGGCCAGTGCCGATGAAATTTATATAACGGTGAAGGTTAAAGGCGGACATGCAGCCGCTCCCCATTTGTCTGCCGATTCCATCTTGATTGCATCACAAATTGTACTCTCCCTGCAACAAATCGTGAGCCGGAATAATAATCCCCTCAACCCAACCGTATTGAGCATCACGTCTATACAGGGCGGTAATACCACCAATGTAATTCCTTCTGAAGTTAAAATGATGGGCACCCTCCGGGCGATGGATGAAACATGGCGGTTTAAGGCCCATCAGCTGATAAAAGATCAGGTAGAAACCATTGCAGCGGCGCTGGGCGGTAAAGCAGAAGTACATATCGATATTGGATATCCTTTTGTACTGAATAATGAAGACCTAACGGAATGGGCTAAACGAAAAGCAGCAGCGTTGATGGGAGAGGAAAAGGTGGAAGAAACAGAATTGCGCATGGGCGCTGAAGATTTCGCATTTTATTCGCACCGCATTCCGGCGTGTTTTTTCAGGCTGGGTGTAGGAACCGAATCCATCAACAGCAATGTACACACACCCACATTTAATATTGATGAACAGGCTATTCAGCACGGTGTGGCCATGATGGCCTGGCTCGCGATAGCTGAAGATTAAATTTTAATGCATGAAGATTACATTTCACGGTGCCGCCCGAACGGTTACCGGTTCCAAACACCTGATCACACTATCGAATAACAAGAAAATTTTACTCGATTGCGGATTGTTTCAGGGCATGGGTAACGAAACCGATACACTGAACCGTGATTTTGGGTTTGATCCCGCAGAGGTAGATTATGTTATTCTGTCGCATGCACATATTGACCATTGTGGTTTGATTCCCAAACTGGTGAAAGATGGTTACGGTGGCAGTGTGTATGGAACACCTGCTACGGTAGATCTTGCCGCCATCATGCTGGAAGATTCCGGCAATATTCAGGAAATGGATGTGGCGTTTGAAAATAAACGACGTGAATTGCAGGGAAGGGATTACCTCCAGCCGCTGTACACGGTAGCCGATGCACTGGCATGTATGAACCGCTTTATAAAAGTTCAGTACAATACATGGACTCAAATTGATGAGGATGTTGAATTTTGTTTTACCGATGCAGGGCACCTCATTGGCAGTGCGGCCGTACATTTAAGGTTGAAAGAAAACGGCAAAACCGTGCGTTTAACTTTTAGCGGAGATGTGGGGCGTTACAGAGATTTATTATTGAAATCACCTGAGCCGTTTGATCAGGCAGATTATATCATACTGGAATCAACCTACGGAAATAGTTTGCATGATCATGTGGTTTCAACGGCAGATATGTTGCATGATTGGGTGGTTAAAACATGCGTAGAGAAAAAGGGAAAACTGATTATTCCGGCATTTAGTGTGGGCCGCACGCAGGAAATTTTATATAACCTCAACCATCTTGAATTAGAGAATCGTTTGCCGGATTTGGAATACTTTGTGGATAGTCCGCTAAGTTCTAAAGCTACACAGCTTATAAAATCGTACACCCATTACTTCAATAAACGCATTCAAAAAGTATTGTTATCAGACAAAGATCCGTTTGCATTTAAAGGAATAAAATTCACTAAATCGGTAGAAGATTCCAAGATGCTGAATTATTATAACCGGCCTTGTGTGATTATTTCTGCGAGTGGTATGGCAGAGGCCGGAAGAATTAAACACCACATCAGCAACAACATTGAAAACAGCCGGAATACCATACTCATGACGGGGTATTGCGAACCCCATTCACTGGGCGCGCGGTTATTGAAAAAGCCTGAGGAGGTTCGGATATTCGGGCAGGAACATCAGGTAAATGCCGAGATTGGAGAAATCAGGAGTATGAGTGCGCATGGCGACTATGAAGACATGTTGCAGTTCCTGGCTTGTCAGGATCCACGCGGTGTGAAAGAAATATTTCTGGTACATGGCGAATACGATGTGCAGCTGGGCTGGCAGAAACGCTTGCGCAAAGCAGGGTTTGAAGCAACCATTCCTGAAAGGCATCAGGAGATGGGTTTGCGGCTCGACTGATGGGATGTTACAAAAAAACTGCCATCCTCCAGACGGCAGTTTACTTATAAATGAAATATACTTTCGGAAATGTTGTCAGCTACCGTTATTCAACCTGAGATTTTAATTCATCGCGAGATTGCTCTGCGCTTTTCAGTGAAGCTTCTGTATCTGCAATAGATTTTTCAGTACGGGCAATTTTTGATTCAATATCTTTTTTCTGGCGTTGCAGTTTACTCAGCTCTTTTTTATAACCATCCAGTTTTTTGTTTGTGGATTGAACTTCCTTGTTCTGACGTTGTAAATCGAATGCCAGTTTAGATGAGGTTACATCGCTTGTGAGGTTGTTCAGGAATGATTGTCCGGCTGTGAACATATCCGCCTGATCTCTTTCATTATAAAACACTTCATTACCACCGGATATCAGCAGGGTAACGGTTCCGCTGTTTTTATCTCTTTTAGACGGTTGTTCCACTTTAAAATATAAATCCAGAGGTTGTGCGCTGATTTCCGGAACAATCACTCCCTGATACACGGTATAACCTTTTATTTTTTTAGGTTTCACTTTATAAGAAGCCATTTTACTTTCAACCGCAGTGGTAACAATTTGCACCGGTTGAGGATAGGTGTTGCTTACGGCGGCTGTGGGTAATTTATTATGGTCAATGGTAATGAGGGTTGCCTGTGCGGAGGCGGAAATGGCTGTTGCAAGAAACGCCAATACTATGAGAATCGTTTTCATAACTAAAATATTTATACAACAAAGTTAACCCATTCGGTTTAGAGCGCGTTTTTTGTGATTTGTCCGTTTACCATTCGCTCAATCTGCAGTGGATTTTCATTTTTCAGTGCATCGGGCAGCAGGTGGTTGGGGAATTGTTGATATACTACGGGGCGAACAAATCGCAAAACACTATCGGGGCCAACGGATGTAAACCGGCTGTCGGTTGTAGCGGGGAAGGGGCCACCATGTTGCATTGCGCTTACCACCTCTACTCCAGTAGGTACATCATTTAGTATCAGGCGCCCTGCTTTTTGTTGGAGGATTTCCATCCATTCTTTCAGATAGGAATCGTTATCCTCATTGGAAATAACGGTACAGGTTAGTTGCCCTTGAAGAGATTGTGCCACGGCGAGCATTTCTTCCTTTGCGTTGCAGGTAACCAGCAGGGTGCATGGGCCGAACACTTCTTCCTGTAAGGATTGTTCATTCAGGAAAGTTTGGGCTGCTACTTCATGCAGCACTGGTTGGGCGATGTTTGAATCGCTGTGGATGTTCAGGAGGGTTTGTACTGCAGGAATTTGGGTTCGTTGCGTAACACCGCTAATGAATTGCCGGTGGATTCCGGGATGCAGCAGGGTGGATGGTGCTTGGAGCGACAATTGATGATGGAATGCTTGTTTGAACTGGTCCCATTCATTGCTTTGTAAACCCACGATGATGCCGGGCTTGGTACAGAATTGTCCGGAAGATTGACTAACAGATGCGCATAGTTTAACGGCCAGTGCATCCATATCGGAAGTAGCTGGATGGCTAAGAATGAACACAGGATTCACGCTGCCCATTTCTGCAAACACCGGAATAGGTTGATCGCGTTCATTGGCCCAATCAAACAGTTGTCGTCCTCCGAGGTAGGAACCCGTAAAAGCAACAGCTGCTGTGGCAGGATGTTGCACCAGCCTTTTTCCCTGAGCGGCATCCGCAAGTTGGAGCTGTTGAAAAGTGCCGGGAGGCAGGCCGACGTTTTGTACAGCTTGTTGAATCGCCTGAGCCGCAATGGAAGCCGTTTGAGGATGAGCAGGGTGCGCCTTCACCACCACGGTGCAACCGGCAGCCAGTGCGGAGGCCACATCTCCGCCCGGTGTGGAATACGCAAAAGGAAAGTTACTGGCACCATACACCACCACCGGCCCAAGAGGTATATACGTTTTACGAACATCTTTTTTTACAGTATCAATTCTTGGGAGTAACCAGTTACCGTTGGCATACGCTTTGAAATAGGTATTGAATTGATGAAGGGTTCTTTCAAATTCAGCGTTTAACCGTTCCTGTTTTAGGTGGGTTTCAGCTGCTGCAGTGTCTATCAGTAGCGTGCGAACCTGTTTTAATTGGTGTATGATTTCATCAGACAATGTGCACCGGGTTGTGTATGAAGTTTGATTATACACGTTAAAAGCCGTGCGCGCCTGTTCCATCACTTCATGAATTGTATTTTCGATAGCCATGCGTTATAACGTTTTGAAAGTTGAAGTTAAGCATGACGAGAAGATTAATACAAAGTGCTCTTGAATTTTAAAAATAGGATGTGAAAGCGTCTGATATTGTATGATAGAAGCGTAAGTACTTTCCTTGAACAAAGAAAGTATATAAGAATATGAAACTATCATGTTAGCCCCGATAGCAGCGAAAAGCCCGGTGAAGGGGTGTGTGTAGGAGTTTGTGCCGGACTTGCAGCGGATAGCGGGACGGATTATGATGAGAAGGGAGATGTAGATGCTTCAAGAAAAATGAATACAAAGCATGTTGTATTAATTACGTGTATTCGTTAACGTTAGCAATGCCTTGCCTGCATAATAAAACGGACACAATCAGCGTCCGTTTAAAATAGTATTGAATGATTTTATTGAATAGCGGCGATGCCGGGCAGGGTTTTTCCTTCGAAATATTCGAGGAGGGCGCCACCGCCGGTGGAAACATAACTCACCTGGTTGGCCAGGTTAAATTTGTTGATAGCCGCCACACTGTCGCCTCCGCCAATCAAGCTGAAAGCGCCGTTGGACGTGGCTTTTGCCACAGCGTGTGCAATGGTTTCGGTGCCTTTGGCAAATGAATCCATTTCGAAAACGCCCATGGGGCCATTCCATAAAACGGTTTTACTTTTTTGAATCACTTCCTCAAACGCCATGCGGGCTTTGGGTCCGATATCGAGTCCCATCCATCCGTCAGGAATTTCGTTGCTCATGCATTCGCGTGTTTGAGCTTCGTTGCTGAACTGATCGGCAATGATGGCATCTTCGGGCAGAATGATTTGTACCTTGTTGGCTTTTGCTTTTTCTAATATGTCACGTGCAGTATCGAGTCGATCGTCTTCACACAAGGAGTTGCCGATGTGGCCGCCCATAGCTTTAAAAAAGGTGTACGCCATTCCACCACCTATGATGATGTTATTGGCACGTTGAAGCAGGTTTTCAATGATCAATATTTTATCTGAAACCTTTGCCCCACCTATGATGGCGGTGAATGGAGGTGCGGCGTGGTGCAATACTTTTTCTGCGCTCTTCACTTCGCCTTCCATTACCAGACCGAATGTTTTCTCATTCGTTCCGAAGAAATCGGCAATTACAGCTGTAGAAGCGTGGGCGCGGTGTGCGGTACCGAAAGCATCGTTCACATACACGTTTCCGAGTTTGCTTAATTTTTCTGCAAAAGCACGGTCTCCTTTTTCTTCTTCTTTATGAAACCTCAGGTTTTCGAGTAGGAGAACCTGTCCGGCTTTTAATGCTGCTGCCATTTGAACTGCATCTTCACCTACGGCATCGTTGGCGAATTGAACTTTCACATTCAGTAAATCAGATAAGTGGCTTACCAGATGGCGCAGGGAATATTTTTCGGTTGGCCCTTCTTTTGGGCGTCCCAGGTGGCTCATCAGAATAACGCTTCCACCGTCGTTCAGGATTTTGCGAATCGTTGGGATGGTAGCCGTGATGCGGGTATCGTCGGTAATTTTAAAAGCAGCATCGAGTGGCACATTAAAATCAACGCGCACCAGTGCTTTCTTACCGTTGAATGAAAAATCGGAGAAGGAGTGCATGAGGGAGAAATTAAAATTAAAAAAAACCGCGAAGTGCAACGGATGTTTTAAAACCCGGTTGAATCACTTCGCGGAAGTTAAATAAATTACTTGCTGATCAATCCGGCAAAATAGTTGACTGTACGAACCAGTTGAGATACATAACTCATTTCGTTATCGTACCAGCTCACGGTTTTTACGATTTGTTTATCATCTACGGTCATCACTTTAGTTTGCGTAGCGTCGAACAAAGAGCCGTATTTAATTCCAATCACATCGCTGCTGACGATTTCATCTTCGGTATAACCGAAACTTTCGTTGGCTGCTTTTTTCATCACCATATTCACATCGGCGGCAGAAACGGTTTTTTCGAGGATAGAATACAGTTCGGTAACGGAACCGGTGATAACGGGGATACGTTGAGCTCCTCCGTCTAATTTACCGTTGAGTTCAGGTAGTACCAGACCGATTGCCTTTGCAGCACCGGTGCTGTTGGGCACGATGTTGGCGGCGGCGGCTCTGGCGCGTCGTAAATCACCTTTAGGGTGAGGAGCATCGAGTGTATTTTGGTCGTTCGTGTATGCGTGGATGGTACTCATGATACCGGTAATAATTTTGAAGTTATCGTTCAGTGCTTTAGCCATTGGGGCGAGGCAGTTGGTGGTGCAACTGGCGCAGCTGATGATGGTTTCGGAACCGTCGAGTACGTGGTGGTTTACGTTAAACACTACGGTTTTCAGGTCACCGGTAGCGGGAGCGGAGATAACTACGCGTTTTGCTCCGGCGGATAGGTGGGCGGCGGCTTTATCTTTATCGGTGAAGAAACCGGTACATTCAATCACAACATCTACATCGTGCTGTCCCCAGGGAATATTAGCAGGATCTTTTTGAGCATACACCTTTACTTCTTCATTGTTCACTATAATTGCGTTTTCGGTAGCCTGAACATCCTGATCGAAGCGACCCTGGGCGCTGTCGTATTTCAGGAGGTGTGCCAGTACTTTAGGGCTGGTCAGGTCGTTGATGGCCACAACGTCGATACCTTTCATGTTATAAATCTGACGGAAGACCAGGCGGCCGATGCGGCCAAAACCATTGATTGCAACTTTAACGGTGCTCATGATGTATAGTTTGGTTTGAAAAATTTTTGCGCTGCAAAATTACAAGAACTTCCCGATAGGTGGCACCTTTTATTTTATGGGCTGGCGGGGTCGATTGAAAGGGTTTCAAAATTATTTGGTTGAAATTTGATGTATACCTATCTTTGCCCTCCCAAAAACAACGATGCCGCGTTGGTCAAGGGGTTAAGACGCCTCCCTTTCACGGAGGAATCACGGGTTCGAATCCCGTACGTGGTACAAAAGCCCGCCTTTGAGGTGGGTTTTTTTATGGCTTTGATGGAGACGCAGAATATGTTTTCAGGTTATTTCTGTAAAAATCCCGGATTTCAGTTCGTTCCCTTCGAACCATCGGCGATGCGGGAAGGTAAAGGAGGCTGGGTAATTCTAAACAATGTGGTTTTAAGTGGTCATTTACTGCATGTGCTGTATGTTGAAATGCTGGGTATTTTTCATCTATTGCCGGTCAGTATTTATGAGCGATAACTGAAACTGCCATTGAATGATTGATTCTGTAATATATACAAAAAGTATATACCTTTTTAAAAATCGATTTATGAAGAATCTATCATAAAAATGGACGAGATTATTTTTAAAGAGAAAGAAAAATACTTTCCAAGATCAATAAAAATAAAAACCGATATATTAAAGGAGTTGTGGAGTTATACAATTTGTTACAGAACCGTAGCATTATCTCTAAACAGTTACAGAAAGAATCGAAATGGGTTCAAGAGGAATCAATGAATGTGCTTGCTGGAAGTGAAAGGTTAACAGATAAAAATCATACAATTTGAGATTTGGATTGCAGGCTTGAATCCTCGAGTCTTGACAGAGACTGGAAAGACAAGACCTATTATTATTTTACAAACAGACTTATTAAATAAGTTTCATCCTTCAACGATAGTTTATCCAATTACAACAAACGTTAAGTTGGGTTCTGATATTCTAAGAGTTCATTTAAAAGCTGGAATAGTCAAGCGTAAGGAGGATTGTGATGTTATCGATAGATCAGAATAGGGCAATAGATAATAAAAGGCTGATAAGGAGAGTAGGAGAACTCCACTCAAATATCATCGACAAAATTAAAGAGAACGTTTTTATTGTGCTTGATCTGCAGGCTGCTCAAGCCGGAAATAGCATAACTCAGAGTGTTGCAGGTTTAAGGGATGTTATCGTGCTCACACCGCACTATCGTCTATGCGGTTATGGAAAAACTATTTTGAAAAAAAGAGATACATATTGATTTCCCGGTACAGTTGCCCGTAGTAATCCATTTGAATATTCAATCTTCGAATACAAAAGGCGTTGCAAATATGTGTATGGAAATGAGTTAAGGTGTTGTATCTTTAAACAGGCTATTATAAATAGCTCAGTATGATTAAAGTAATAGAGTTCATCACCGAGGCTGTTGCGTGGTTAAAGATTGTTGCAGCTCCATTTCTAATTGGAGTTGGGTTGGGAGCGCTTGTTTATTATTCAAATCCATCCACATGTAGATTCATATTGGGGATATCATTGGTATTGATGGGGCTCATTGTAGGTATGGTTTGGGCCTCCAGGATATGGAAAAAGAATGGTACAACCTGGTTTATGTCGAGAGTGAGTGCATTTCCGGAACTCAGTAAGAAAGATGAAAAGAAAGAAGGCAATGAAAGTTCTGAGGAAGGAATGTCAGCCAATCGTAATTCCTGAAAAAATGTTGGAGAATACTATAGAATCACTTTGGTGACTAGAATATCATGCGCCATCAGGGTATGCACTTCACGAATCACAAAATCAATGTAAAAGGAGAAGCTATCAAAGTCGCTGCTTATTGGCGTACAGTACACAAGATGATTATAGTGCTCCAAGTTAAAAAGTGGGCCAGTCTCGCCCAGGGGAGAAGTTCGTCCATTTTGGAGAAATTCAACCAAGGTACCCGAAAGTACCTGAATGAAACAGAGGGACTGTCGTCCCCACCCCGTGGAGAAGTTCGTAATTTTTTTGGGGAAAGTCAACCAAGGTACCTGAAAAGTACCCAAATGAAACAGGGGGACTGTCGTCCCCACCCCTTGGAGAAGTTCGTAATTTTTTTTGAGAAAGTCAACCAAGGTACCCGAAAAGTACCCGAATGAAAGAGGGGGACTGCATCCCCGCCCCGTGGAGAAGTTCGTAATTTTTTTGGGGAAAGTCAACCAAGGTACCCGAAAAGTACCCGAATGAAACAGGGGGACTGTCGTCCCCACCCCGTGGAGAAGTTCGTGATTTTTTTTGAGAAAGTCAACCAAGGTACCCGAAAAGTACCTGAATGAAAGAATGAACGACCGACATCATTATGGTTAAATGGGACGTCATCACTCTTTCGTTTACCGTACATTGGTACCGGCCATTCATTACAAGTGCGGTCCCGAAAGCTTTAGGAATCCGGCATACCATCTTCTGCAGTGCGTATTTCTTCAATCATGAATAGAGTCTCTATAGGAGTGTGTATACATAGTCATCCTCACCCACTTTTATCAAACGATTTGTTGTACAAACCAACAGTCATGATTGTGGTTTTTAAAGAGATTGATTTGTGACCACCGTAACTTGAAAACGAATGGCGGTCAATCATAGTATTAACATATTGTCCAGCATATATCTTACCGTATGCACTGGAGGTGTACTGCTGTTTCAAAGGGAATGCGTAGCTTTAAATACTTTAATCATCAAACAGTATAATATGAGATATGTACTAATAGCAATATTGTTTTTAGTAAACACTTTTTTCGCAATAGCACAAAAAAGTGAGTTTCTAACGGTGCCGGATAACCTAACAGTAGAGGACATCCCGGCTATACCCACTTCCATTGTAAACGAAGTGCAACCTTATACTGAATCCAGGGGCGCTTCTTTCCAATCTTGGCACCCTACCGAAAGAAAAATGCTTATTTCTACAAGGTTCGCCAATACTTCTCAAATTCACATGGTTGCCCAACCCGCAGGTGTTCGTAAACAACTTACTTTTTTTAGTGAAAGTCCGGCCGGTGCTTTATTCAATCCTGCTCATGGAAATTATTTTCTATTTACAAAGGATGTAGGTGGAAATGAATTTACCAATTTATTCAGGTATGACCTCGAAACAGGAAAAAGCGAACAGCTTACCAAAGACCCCCGATCTCAAAATGGCGGCGTGGTGTTTAATAAAATGGGCAACCTGATAGTATACAGCAGTACCAGAAGAAACGGAACCGACCGGGATGTGTATATGATGGACCCATCGCAACCGGTATCTGATAAACTATTGCTGACCTTACAAGGAGGTGGGTGGCGTGTTGCGGATTGGAGCAATGATGGTAACATATTATTATTGGGGCAGTACATTTCTGTAAATGAAAGCAATATTTGGTTGTATAATCTTTCTACGAAAGAAATGAAACAATGGATACCAGAACGTAAACAGCGCGGCGTCTATCAGCCGATGTATATAAGTAAAGATGGCCAGTCTTTTTTTATGCTAAGCAATGCGGAGGGTGAGTTTAAAAAGCCTGTGAAAGTTGACATCACATCCGGAAAGCAAACCGTTTTGGTGACTGATATTTTCTGGGAGATTGAAGATTATGAACTCAACAATAACCAAACGCTGGCAGCCTTTAGTGCCAATGATGGCGGGATTAAGAGAATCTATGTGCAGGATCTGCAATCCATGAAGTATACGCCCATTAATGGTTTGCCGGTAGGTATAGTAAGTAATCTGCAATGGCATCCCAATGGAAAATCATTTGCATTCAACTTTACTACGTCTTTCGCCAGTGCCGATGTATATGAATGGAATCATACATCAAAGGAATTAATACGTTGGACAGAAAGTGAATTGGGTGGCATGAATTTAAATGGTGTGCCGGCCCCTAAACTGATTAAATGGAAAAGTTTCGACGGGTTGGAAATTTCAGGATTTTTATATGAGGCACATCCGCGATTTACGGGTCGTCGACCGGTGATTATCAACATACATGGTGGACCTGAGGGGCAATCGCTGCCTACTTTTCTTGGACGATTGAATTATTACCTGAATGAACTCGGTATCTCTATAATCTTTCCTAACGTGAGAGGGAGTGTGGGGTATGGAAAAACATTTACCGATTTAGACAATGGGTTTAAAAGAGAAGAGAGTGTAAAAGATATTGGGTCTTTACTCGATTGGATTGCCAAGTGGCCAACGCTCGATGCAGACCGTGTAATGGTTACCGGTGGCAGTTACGGAGGATATATGACATTGGCAACTGCTTTTCATTATAATGATCGGATTCGATGTGCGCTGGATGTAGTGGGTATCAGTCATTTTAAAACGTTTCTTCAGAATACAGAAGATTATAGGCGGGATTTAAGAAGGGTTGAATATGGTGACGAGCGTGATGCAAAGATGGCTGCATATTTTGAGAAGATTGCTCCATTGAATAATGCACATAAGATCAAGAAGCCTATGTTTATTGTACAGGGCAAGAATGATCCTCGTGTACCATACACGGAGGCCAGGCAAATGGTTGATAAGATAAAATCAAACGGTGGGACGGTATGGTATCTGGAGGCCAATGATGAAGGTCATGGTTTCAGGAAAAAATCGAACCAGGATTATCAGTTTTATGCCACCATTGAATTTATTAAAAGATATCTGATAAACTAACGGTATAGTGTAAGTGCATAAACCGCAAAGCTCGCCAACCAATGCTCACCGCTGTATTTTCCGCTCGCAATTTCCGGTAATGCGGTTACCAGATGTTTGTTAGCCGATTCGAGCAAGCGTTTTCTGTTGGGATGGTTGTCGGGGTACGTGTTGGCCAATCCTTGCATGCACCAACTCCTGCTGAAGCATAAGCCATCCAGATGAACGATTTGTAGGTCGTCTCTATCTGAAACTACCGGAAGTACAGTCAGGTGTATTAGGGATTTGTCATCAAAGAATGCGTCTCTCCAAATTGTAAATGCTTCTGGTTGCAACACCCGTTTCATAAGGTCTGCTTCTTCCAGGCTGGGCGAGAGGAAGTCGGATCCGTTTGGTTCCCATATTGCCGGAGCATTTTGATCTTTTCCATACAACTGCTGAGCAGCCTGAACAATCGCCTGTTCAAATATTTTGTTTCCGGTTTTTCGTGCATAGTCTATAGCGAAAACCAGTCCGAATGCAGTATTCGGATGCACTCCGGTACGATTAGGATACGTTTGTTTTGGTAAGAAGTCCATCCAAAGAGTTACAATTTTTTGAGTTAGGGGTTGAAGAGCTTTATGCCATTGCAGGGCATCGGGGTCATTCCATCCTGTTAGTTCTTCATCCAACTTTAGCAGCCACGCCCAACCGTAAGTACGTTCCCAACTTTTTGTATTGGGTTGGTTAAAATACATGGCTTCCGCAATTATTTTTTCGGGCTGAAATGAAGTATTCAGCACCTCTCTTATTTTTTTGTTCTCGGTTATTTCAGGATACAATTTCAGCAGGCGAATAAGCATCCAGTGTCCGTGAACAGATGAATGCCAGTCGAAGCATCCATAAAAAGATGGATGTAGGGAAGAGGGTAATTGAACATGGTCTTCGGCACTGTTTGAGGTGTGCGATGTTTTATTGGGAAATTCTTTGTGTATACAATGCAGCGGGAGTTTTGCCAGATGAGATGCACCGGCAGTGGTGAGAACATAGTTGTGATGTGTTGAATCAAACGCAATCAGGGGTGTTTCCTGTGCAAAGTGGCATTTACCAATTAAGAGGAATATCCCCAACAAAATAAGTTGTTTCATACTCCAAATCTAACAATCACCGTGTGATTTCACATAAGTCAGGTAGAATTTTCTTTGTGAAACCTGAGGGAAATACGCTTGAAATTTTTGTATTTCTCGATAAGTTTAAAGCATGGTACAAGTAACATTAAAGCCCATGCACCACCGAGGTAAGGAGATTATCGGTATTGAAATGCCGCCCATCAGGGAGTTAACCGATTTAATACAAAAGATTGACAAATGTAAATGGAGCAGGACATTTCATTGTTGGTATATACCATGTACCAGAGTGTATTTTGAAAAGGTAAAGACTGTTTTGGCCGGATTGGTTGAGATGAATATTGAAGAATTGCGTTCCTATTTACACAACCGGCAGGCGTTGGTGCCGGTACACCAGCAGGTGATATCGAGAGGAACCCATGTAATGATACGGGATCATTTATTAAGCGATGAAAACGCGGAAGCTATTAGGTTGATGCGGGATTTGTTGGTGATGAAAGGGTATAGTGCGAACACCAGAAAAACCTATTGTAACGAGTTTCATCAGTTTTTAAGATTATTGGGTGAAACGAGTGTAAACTCTTTAGAGAAGCATCATATACTCTCATATTTATTGTGGCTTATAGAAAAGAATAATTACAGTGAGCAGCATGTGCATTCAGCGGTAAATGCCTTGAAATTTTATTTCGAGAAAGTCTTGAAGCGACCGAAAGAGTTTTACGATTTGCCAAGGCCAAGGAAGCCGTTCAAACTTCCTGACATTTTATCGCAGGACGAGTTGATGCGCATCATAAATAGCATTGACAATCTGAAGCATAGAATGATTATCATGACATGTTATTCAGCAGGGTTAAGGGTGAGTGAAGTGGTTAACCTAAAGGTCAATGACATTGACAGTCAACGTATGACGATTCATATACGGGGAGCAAAGGGCAAAAAGGACAGAATGGTGGTTTTATCTTCCAAGTTGTTAGATGGATTAAGGCGGTATGCCGCATTTTATCGACCTGAAGAGTATCTATTTGAGGGTGTGGGTGGTGGTGCTTACAGCACACGTAGTGTTCAGAAGATTTTGCATGAAGCCAAGAGGGTTGCCGGGGTTCAAAAGAGAGGGAGTATACATTCGTTACGGCACAGTTATGCTACACATTTATTGGAAAGTGGCACAGACATCAGGTATATTCAGGATTTGTTGGGTCATAACAGCATTAAAACCACTATGAGGTATACGCATGTGAGTCTGCGCGACATTCGAAATATCGAGAGTCCGCTTGACAAGTTGCCTTGGTAAAGCATAAGTTTTTAATCTGTGACAATTCTTTCACCTAGTCAAGCATTTCATTTGATCCCCTCACTCATTTTGATATACCTCCCATTTCGCATTTTTATAACCACCATTTCGTTTTTCTTATATCTCACTTAGCATTTTTCTTCCAGCAGCTAGATTCTATTGTGTATCCCACAAACAACATTATTTTTGAACTACCCCAGAATGGGCGTATATTTAAACGTTATGCCGCATATTTCCAACAATGTTTCAATTATTATTTTGACAGATTATTCGAATCATTCAAATGATCAACTATTTGAACGCTTTATTTTCCCAACTTAGATTACCTACTCGCTCGAGCGATTATTTTGAACAATTATTAGAACGCGCGCTTTTACCAACAATTTATCTGGACACATTAAAATTGTTCAGATCAGGACTTAACTTCGAAAAGTATTCTGACAATCAGCAAGACAGTTTTCCTTCTCTTACACTTGGACACAGTTTTTGCTTCAGTAGTTTCTGCTGACTCCAACTATTCTGCAGGACAGATTCCAGAAACCACA
>JAHBTM010000045.1 GCA_019638635.1 Ferruginibacter sp.
TCAACCATGGGTTGAGAAACATCGAGGTGGGTAACCATACGAACCTGATTCGGGGAGATGGCTAAACAGAGAATTTGATGTGCTTGCATATGTTCCACAAACTTTGCAGGAGTATAGGGTGGGAGAATTTCAAAAATGAGGATGTTGGTTTCTACTGGCAAAATCCTCCCAATGAAAGATTGTTCCATCAATGCTTCGGCAATCCAATGAGCATGGGCATGATCTTCTGCCAAACGGTCGATATTGTTTTCCAACGCATATAATCCGGCGGCTGCCATATATCCTGCCTGCCTCATTCCTCCACCCATCACTTTACGGTAACGCCTGGCTTGTTGAATGAAAGATTTTGACCCTAATAATAAACTGCCCACCGGAGCACCGAGGCCTTTACTTAAACAAACCGAAATGCTGTGAAATGTTCGGCCATACCATTGAGGTGTTCCACTTCCGGCAGTCATTGCATTCCAGATTCTGGCTCCATCCAGGTGCAAAGCCATCTGATGGGTGTCACAGACAGCCCGAATGCCCTGCATTTGTTCAACACTATAACAACTGCCGCCTCCCCGGTTTGAGGTGTTCTCAATACATACTAATCGGCTTACCGGTTTGTGAATGTCATCGGCATTAATTACTTCCAGTACCTGATCCGCTGAAATTTTACCTCGTTCACCGTGTATGGGGCGCACCTGACAGCCACTATTAAATGCAATCCCCCCACCTTCATAAATATACACATGACTGGTGTGGTCGCAAATCACTTCATCGGCCGGCCTCGTATGGCATTTAATGGCAATCTGATTGGTTTGGGTACCACTCGGACAAAACACCGCGGCTTCCATTCCAAATAAAGAGGCTACACGTTCTTCCAATGCGTTCACCGATGGGTCTTCCCCAAATACATCATCACCTACTGTTGCATTTAACATAGCATTTAACATTCCCTTACCGGGACGCGTAAACGTATCTGAACGGAGGTCTATCATACTGACAAATGTACGGTAACAAGCATTTATATACGCATTGGCAAGGTAATTGACGCATACTATTGTATGGAACCGGTGTAATTATCGGGGTAGAAGTTATACTACAATACAAATAAAAATCCGTTTTTGGTTCTCATAAATTATGAAATGCGGGAATTGAGTTTTAAATTTGCATACTTGTTTAGTAGTTTCCTCTATCCCGTGCAACGAATCCGACAACCGTACTGTCTAAAAGTCATACTTGAATCAAACCTATCATGAGGCAATTAAAAATCGCAACCCAGATCACCAACAGGGATTCTCAGGCCGTTGAGAAATACCTGCAGGAAATTTCTAAGATTTCCATGATCACTCCGGAAGAGGAGACCATTTTAGCTCAGAAAATCAAAATGGGCGACCAACGCGCATTGGATAAACTGGTACAAGCCAACCTGAGGTTTGTGGTTTCTGTGGCCAAACAATACCAACATCAGGGTTTGTCGTTGAGCGACCTGATCAACGAAGGGAATCTGGGTTTGATAAAAGCTGCCCAGCGCTTCGATGAAACCAAAGGGTTTAAATTCATTTCTTATGCTGTTTGGTGGATTCGCCAGTCTATTTTACAGGCTTTGGCAGAGCAGGGTAGATTAGTGCGTTTACCTCAAAATAAGATCGGTACCTACAATAAAGCCAATAAAGCGTACATGGCCTTCGAGCAGGAGCATGAAAGAGAACCTTCTACAGAAGAGTTGGCTGAACTGCTTGAAATGAGTGTCACTGAAATCAACAACATCCTTCAAAGTAATACTCGACATACTTCTCTGGATGCACCGGTACACGAAGCAGAAGATGTAGCCATGGGTGATTTGCTAAAGGGCGGTGATGAAACCGATGAGGACGTTATGCATGATTCACTGAAAAACGAAATACGCCGCGTACTGAAATCGCTCAGTCCTCGCGAAGCTGAAATTGTGAATGCCTATTTCGGACTGGATGGTGAAAATGGGGTGACCATTGAACAAATTGGCCAGAAGTACGACCTGACGAAAGAGCGCATCCGCCAAATCAAGGAGCGCGCTATAAAAAGATTACAAAAAGCCCGTTACAGCGGTGCATTAAAAGCATATCTGGGGTAAACAATACCGTATCTGAAATAAGCCGGATCTTTCAAAAGGTCCGGTTTTTTATTTTTGTTTAACCTGAAACAATTCCCAGAGTTGTAATTTTGCTACCGTGAAAAAATACATCTTACCCTTGTACAGAAAACTGATTGCAATCAGCAGTATTACAACACTTGCACTTACTTCCTGCGAAAAAGATATTGATTTCAATCTGGATGCATCCGAACCCACGCTGGTGGTAGATGCCCGCATTGAAAACGATGAACCTCCGGTGGTAATCCTGTCGAAGAGCCTTGGATATTTTGGTGAAATCAGTATCGATTCCCTCGCAGCAAGTTTTGTGCGGGATGCAGAAGTCTATATTTCCAACGGAACCTCTACGCACCGCCTGAAAGAATATGCCGTACCGTTAAGTGCCGGTTACCAGGCATACTATTACAGTATTGACTCCGCGGATCTGGCCACTGCATTTGAAGGGGCCTTTAATACGATTTATCAGTTGAGGATTGTAACTAACGGTAAAGAGTATACGTCAACAACCAGTATTCCGGTTCCGGCGGTAGCACCGGATTCAATATGGTTTGAACCTGCCCCGCAAAACCCGGATACGCTGAAAAGGATTTTCAAAATTCGTGTTACTGACCCTCCGGGACTGGGCAACCGCATTCGGTATTTCACTCAAAAGAACAATGAGCCTTTTTATCCCGGTGAATCTTCTGTGTGGGATGATCAGGTATTGGATGGAACAACCTACACCGTTATTTTACCACCCGGGATCAATCGCAATAACCCACCGGAAGATGATGATAACTTTTTTGTAAAAGGAGACACGGTTACACTTAAATTTGCCAATATCGACCGGGGAACATTCAATTTCTGGGAAACATGGGAGTTTGCCTATACCAGCATAGGAAACCCTTTTTCTCAACCGAATGTGGTCATCAATAACATCAGCAATGGTGGATTGGGCGCGTTTTGCGGATATGCCTCACTGTATTACACGATGATTGCAGATTAAACAGAAAAAAAAATTACATGTCAGTTGAAATTTCCGAAAAAGTATCTTGCTTAATTATAGGTTCCGGGCCAGCAGGCTATACCGCCGCTATTTACGCCTCGCGTGCCAATTTAAAACCGTTGCTGTATCAGGGCATACAGCCGGGCGGACAATTAACCATTACAACAGATGTAGAGAATTACCCCGGTTTTCCTGATGGAATACAAGGGCCTGAATTGATGACATATTTTGAGAAACAAGCGGTACGTATGGGAGCGGATGTGCGGTTTGGTATTGCTACTGCTGTAGATTTTTCTTCTCAACCGTATAAAGTGCAGATTGATGAAGAAAAGTGGATTGCTGCTGATTCAATCATCATCAGTACGGGAGCTTCTGCTAAATGGCTGGGCTTACCGGGCGAACAACGGTTGAACGGCCATGGTGTAAGTGCCTGTGCGGTGTGCGACGGGTTCTTTTTCCGTGGAAAAGAAGTGGCCATTGTTGGTGCCGGTGATACCGCTGCAGAAGAAGCCTTGTACCTGTCGAAAATATGTAGTAAGGTGCACATGATTGTAAGAAGAGATGAAATGCGCGCCAGTAAAATTATGCAGGATCGTGTGAAACAAGCTCCCAATATTCAAATCTACTGGAACCACGAAACAGATGATGTTTTGGGAGATCAAACGGTTACGGGTGTACGCATTTTTAATAATAAAACCGGTGAAAAAACTACGTTAGAGGTGAGTGCATTTTTTGTTGCTATTGGTCACGAACCCAATAGTGGCATT
Source organism: Ferruginibacter sp. (assembly GCA_019638635.1). Classification (GTDB taxonomy): domain Bacteria; phylum Bacteroidota; class Bacteroidia; order Chitinophagales; family Chitinophagaceae; genus Ferruginibacter. Next base: position 3,869 of record JAHBTM010000045.1, read on the forward strand.
TTTAAAAACTGGCTGAATATGGATGAAACCGGATATATCCTCACCACTCCCGGAACAGCCAAAACCAATATTGAGGGCGTGTTTGCTGCAGGAGACGTGCAAGATAAAGTGTATCGTCAGGCAGTAACGGCAGCCGGTAGTGGTTGCATGGCGGCACTGGAAGCCGAGCGTTACCTGAGTGAAAAAGGGTTGCACTAAAATGAACAGCATACGCTTAAACCAATTACGTTTTTATGCCCACCATGGCGTGTTTGATGAGGAAACACAAATAGGAGGGTGGTTTGAAGTAGACGTGGAAGTGTTTTTTCAGTCGCGGGTGAACCGAATTCAATCCTTGAATGATACGGTTGATTATGTAGCCATCTATCATTTAATTAAATCATCGATGAATCAGCCGCACCAATTGCTGGAAACACTGGCTGAAGCCATTATGGATAGTATATTTCAATCAGACGACAGGATTTATAAAATTGATGTAAACATTAACAAATTAAATCCTCCTGTATTAAATTTTTGTGGTAAACTCGGAGTATGTATCAGCCGTTCCCGAAAACTTTCATAAGATGTACGATTATTTTTTTGCTGTTGATTTCAGCAAATACTGTATCAGCGCAATCTATACAGCAATGGATTGCAGAAGCAGATAGTTTGGAGCAGGTGCCCAATGAAACCGCTTCACTGCATAAATTGTTGATGGTGCTTCAATATGAGCCTAAGAATATGTATGCGCTTTCAAAAAGCAGTGAACTGTATAGTAGAATCGGGAAACGAATGGCCGATAAAAAAACCAGTTTACGTTATTATCAAAACGCTCTGGAATTGGCAGAGCGGGCACTTACTGTAAACGAACGGGATGATGGTGCACGTGTATCGATGGCGATGGCACTGGGAAGAATAGGCATGACGCAATCAGGTAAAGAAAAAGTAAAAGCGGCAAAAGATATTAAAACACATGTTGAAATTGCACTTCAGGTTAATCCTGCAAATTTTAAGGCCTGGCATATCTTAGGCAAATGGCATTATGAGGTTAGTAATTTAAACCTGTTTGAAAAGGCTGCATTGAAACTTCTATTCGGTGGAATGCCTCCTTCTTCACTTACCGAGGCCATAAAAGCATATAAGAAAGCCCAACAGTACGCACCACTGTTTATGTTGAATTATCTGGAACTGGCAAAAGCCCAGCACAGAAACGGAGATAAAAAAGAAGCCGTACAACATCTGCAGAAAGTGATTGCCATGAAAGAATACACTGAAGATGATGTATTGGTAAAACGTGAAGCAATGGATTTATTAAAGTCGTGGAAGTAACCTGTTCTCTCTCATCCTATACTCCGTTTTAAAAATAATCAGGCATGGGCTGTAATTGATTTTTAGTACATCATCATACTGTTACATTGCATTAAAATCAAGTGACTGATTGTTTCCATTTCCCACTGCGCATATACCAATACGACATACCCAAAACCGAAAGCCAATAGATAAATTCATTGCTCCAGGCAACAGCCAGAGAAATATAATTCACCTTCATGAAATACCAGGTGTACACCATATACAAAATGATGGCTACTATTTCAATCAATAAATTCACACGGGTTCTACCGGTACCGGTTACCGCATTCAACCACACATTTGCCATACTCATGAATATCATACCCAATGATACCATACGTATCACCGATGTACCTTCCTGAACAAAATGCTCACCCTGCCCGAACAAACTGAAAAACAAGTGTGGAAATACATTCAAGGTAATTACCATTATTGCCGTAAACAACATACTCCACATCATAATCATGCGCACCAGTTTCAACACTTCGGTTTGCTTTCCCTGTCCGATGATATTGCTTACCATATTATTACACGCACTGGCAAAGGCCCAAATAAAAACACCCGACATACCAAATACATTGCGCATGGTGTTACTCACGGCCTTGGCTGTTTGCCCGCGAGATTCCAGCAAAATAAAAAAGACCAGCCACGTGGTAACACTCACTACATATTGAAATACCAGTGGCAATGACACCCGAATAATCTCTTTACTTAACAGGGAATGATATTTAAAATCTGCCAGCAACCGGTACCGCTTCTTTAAACCGGATTTCATCAATACCATAAACACCACCAACATGCCGGTACATTCTGCCAGCACCGAAGCCACAGCTGCTCCGTTAAATCCAAGTGCAGGGAATCCCCAGTTTCCAAAAATGAGTACATAGTCTAATAGTATGTTCGTCATGGCTTCAAACAGAAAACCCGTCATCAATAGCTTACTGTTTAAGGAAGAAATCAAAAATGCATTCCCTAACTGAAACAGGATTAAAAACGGCAGCCCCCAGATTCGAATCTTCAGAAATTCCATTTCCTTATGGAAAGCATCCGGATCAGAGAAAGGTTGCATGATAAACGGAGCAATAAACCAGGTGAAAACAATAGCAGCAAAAGACAACATTAAACTGATACGAACACCCTGTGATAGTATGACTGTTAACTTCTCAGCTTCGCTTTTTCCTGCATATTTTGAAAAAACCGTTTGCATGGCATTGCTCAGTCCAGAACCGGCTACAGCAAAGATGAGATAGTACACCCCGGTGATTCCTGCATTCCCCAACGCCTCTTCACTCAATCTGCCCAAAAAAATATTGTTGGTGAGCATATTGATTTGAGGAATCAATACCGCCAACGTAATGGGCAGGGCAATCGTGAGAATTTGTTTATGACTCACCTGAACTTTCAGGTTTTCATTGGCTGTTATCTCCATAAAGGAGTCAAAATTATCGTATTTTGCCCTCCTAAACGGAGGAAAGTGAAAGCATTGTTCAACTCAACGACTGATGAGCATCTGGTGCAGGATGCAGGACACATTTTAATTGAAGCAGGAAGTTATGGCCTCACAATCATTTGGTATCATCGTGAGGAAAAGGCCATCAAAGGTATCCAGACATTTCAATACGTAGGTACCGACGCTAATGAATACCCAGCACAAATTCAACAGGTATTACGTGCATTGGAGATAGAGGACCAGCAGGTACGGCTTTTATACAACAATAAAGAATCTTTACCCGTTCCTGTGGAATATCATCCTGCTGATGCCGATGCCAGAATGATGGGGTTGTTTTTTGGAAATGAGGAAGGCATAATGTATTGTGGTAAGGTTCAGGGAGATGATCAAACAGAAGTGATTTATCGTGTATGCGCTCCCGTTGCGCGTTATTTTGAATCACATTTTCCGGGAATAGAACCGGCTCATGCCACTCAATTTCAGATTGCAGGATGTACAGAAGGTATCACCTGTACTATTTACCCGAACTATATCAAAGTCTTTCTGGTACAGCACAATGTGTTGCAACTGGTTCAATATTTTGATTTTCAAACACCCAAAGATGCAGCGTATCACCTGCTGAACATCTGCGATATTTATTCTATAAACAGGGAAGCCGTTTCACTGAAGATATCCGGAATGATTGATCCTGAATCAAATTTGTATAGTGAACTTAGTCGCTATTTTTTAAATATCCAACCAGATCATGCCGCCATATCATGGCCTGATTCAATGGATGCATCGACCCATCATTATTTCAGTCAACTTACTGCTGCATTATCATGAGAATTATCAGTGGCACATATGGAGGAAGAAAAATAAATCCCCCGGCAAAGATGCCACATACGCGCCCTACCACCGATATAGCTAAAGAAGGTTTATTCAACATCCTCCAAAACCGAATTGACTTTGAGGGCATAAAAACACTCGACTTATTTGGAGGAACTGGTTCCATTTCCTATGAACTGGCCAGCAGGGGAGCGGCTGACCAAACCCTTATTGAGAAAGATCCCGTTATGGCTGCGTTCATCCGAAAAACTGCCGATCAACTCGGCATCGCACACCTGAAAGTGATTCAGATGGATGTTTTCAAATTTTTAGACCATTGTAATGATTCGTACGATTTCATATTTGCAGGTCCGCCGTACGCCTTAACCCGTATTGATGATCTGCCCAAATTAATCCACCAAAAAGGTTTAATAGCAAAGGACGGCCTGTTCATTCTGGAACATACGCCACGCAATCAGTACAAATCAGCTCCGGGCTTTGTAATGGAAAGAAATTATGGTACTACTTTATTTTCATTTTTTGAAAAAGCGGCAGTATGATCAAACAACAACTGCGAAAGATATATCGGGCACAGCGTTTAGCCCTTACAGATAGTGAACGTGCTAAAATGGATGACCTGATGCTGATTCAGTTTCAACACAGCGGTATCGAAATACCGGATACGGTTATGACATACGCACCACTGGAGAAATTTGCTGAATTCAACCCCGCATTTATTGAAGATTATTGTTTGTTTAAAAATCCGGCAGTTCAATTCGTGTATCCCGTCATGAAAGGCCATGACCTGATTCCAATGCTCACGGATGCTGATACAGCATTTCTTAAAAACAGTATGGATATAGATGAACCCGTAGACGGTCATCCGCTGGATCCAAAGACAATTGATATGATATTTGTTCCGATGGTTATTGCGGATGTTTCGGGTAACCGTGTAGGTTACGGAAAAGGTTTTTACGACCGGTTCCTGAAACAATGCCGCAAAGATGTGGTAATGATCGGTTTCAGTTATTTTGAACCGGTGCAGGAGATTTCTGATGTGTTTGAAGGAGACGTACCTTTAAATTATTGTATCACACCCAATGCTTGTTATCTTTTTTAAATCTGATATACTTTGAGCACTAAAAAAAATTATGCACTGTATCCCATATCCGGCTTGTACGGAGCCATCCTGAAAGGCAGGCATTGGTTGTATAATAAAGGGATATTGAAGTCAACCGGTTTTAATTTCCCCATTATTTGTGTAGGCAACCTTGCATTGGGTGGAACAGGCAAAACACCAATGACCGAATACCTGGTCACTTTATTGAAATCGAACTACAATGTGGCCACATTAAGCCGTGGATATAAAAGAAAAACAAAAGGATTTGCCATTGCAGGCGAGCGAACCACAGCCATTGACATTGGTGATGAACCCATGCAGTTCCATAAAAAATTTCCGGGCATCACAGTAGCGGTAGGAGAAGAAAGACTTATTGCTATTCCTCAGCTGTTGCATGACCGGCCGGAAACACAGGTGATTATACTGGATGATGCATTTCAACACCGTCCGGTAAAAGCAGGACTCAACATTTTACTCACTTCGTATCATGCATTGTATTCGGATGATGCATTGGTTCCGGCGGGCAGTTTAAGAGATATTCCATCCAGTGCCGAACGTGCCGAAATTATTGTAGTTACAAAATGCCCTGAAACATTGTCGGCTGCATCCCGTGATCAGGTAATCAGGAAATTGAAACTGCTGCCGCACCAATCTGTATTTTTTACATCCCTAACATATTCAGCACCTCAACATGTATTCACAGGAAAAAATGTTCAGCCAACCGGCGGGGATGCTGTTTTGTTGATTTCCGGCATTGCGCAACCTGAACCACTGATTCAATTCGTGCATAAACAATATCAGCAGGTTGACTGGATGCAATTTCCGGATCATCATATATTCAACATGGATGATTTGCAAAATATCCGCACACGCTTCAACAAAATCCAATCGGATCAGAAGATAGTTTTGACTACAGAAAAAGACGGCGTACGTCTTGAAAAATTTGCCAACGAGCTCACCGGCTTTCCTGTGTATGTGTTGCCGGTAAGACACACTTTTTTGTTCAACGAAGCCTCTGCATTCAATCAAAAGATTCACCAATTTGTGGAATCATTTTACTCGTGATCAAAATCGTGATGGTTACAGGAGGAGGCTTGCATTCCAACATATGTAATATTAATTGTATTCATAACCAATAGCCTGTTAATACAATATTCTATTTTTATCTATAATTAATATTATGTTAAGTAGAATATTTTGAATTACAGATACCGGTTCATAATCTGCTCCCCGGCTTTACGGGATGTAATAAACAAACATATAAAAAAAGCCAACCGTTCAGGGCTGGCTTATAATGTTCAACAGGATTATTTTTACGATGCTGCAGGGGCTTCACCTTCAGCGGATGCTGATCCTTCTTCTGTGTGCTGCTGATCCAATTCATCTTCGTCGCCTTCATACTCATCCAGTTTGGTGATAGCGGCAATTTCATCACCTTCGTCTACACGAATCAGTTTCACACCTTGTGTGTTTCTTCCTTGTAAACTAATCTGACTCACCGGCATACGTATGGTGATACCTGATACACAAGTAATCATGAGGTCTTCTTTTTCAGTTACGTCCAATAAGCCAACCAGTGCACCGGTTTTTTCTGTGACGTTGATGGTTTTCACACCTTTTCCTCCACGATTGGTGATACGATACACCGGTTCCCCGTTGTCGTCGTTCAGTCGGGTGCGCTTTCCGTAGCCTTTTTCACTCACTACCAGAACCGAAGTTAAACTGGCTGCATTTCCGCAAACCATTCCCACCACTTCATCATTATCATCATCCACTTCAATTCCCGCTACACCAATTCCGCCACGTCCGGTACTGCGTACTTTACTTTCATGGAAACGAATGGCACGTCCACTCTTTACCGCCATCATGATTTCGCAATTCCCGTCGGTCATCTTGGCTTCTATCAACTGATCACCTTCTAAAATGTTGATGGCATTAATTCCGGTTTGACGCGGGCGGCTGAAATCAACCAAATCCGTCTTTTTAATTATTCCTTTACGGGTACACAGGATGATGTAATGGTTCTTTACATATTCTTCATCTTCAAAATTCTTCACATCAATAATGGCCCGAACTTTATCATCCGGAGGAATCTGTACCATATTCTGGATGGCCCTGCCTTTACTGGTTCTGTCGCCTTCCGGAATCTGATACACTTTCAACCAGTAACAGCGTCCTTTCTCGGTAAAGAACATCAGGGTATGATGCGTTGAAGCTACAAACAGGTGCTCAATATAATCTTCCTCGCGTGTGGCACTTCCTTTTGCTCCTCTACCACCGCGTTTTTGCTGACGGTACAGGCTAGCCGAAGTACGTTTGATATATCCCAGATGCGAAATGGTTACTACCACATCTTCTTCTTCAATTAAATCAAGAATATTGATTTCATCATCAGCATATTCAATTTGTGTTTTCCTTTCATCGCCAAATTTCTGCTTCACCTCTACCAGTTCGTTCTTGATAATTTCAAAACGCAAACTTTCATTGGCAAGAATATCTTTCAAACGGGTAATCAGTTGCATGATCGATTCGTACTCTTCACGGATCTTCTCAATTTCCATACCGGTGAGTCGCTGCAAACGCAGTTCAAGCACCGCTTTTGCCTGTATTTCAGTCATTCCGAACTGGTTCACCAATCCTTCCAGTGCTACATTCGGTGTGGCGCTTTCGCGGATGAGTTGAATGACAGCATCCAGGTTATCGAGCGCAATGATATATCCCAATAATATGTGGGCACGTTCTTCCGCTTTGCGAAGTTCGTATTGAGTGCGTCGAACAACTACATCATGACGGAATTCCACAAACTCTGAAATCAACATTTTGAGATTTAGGATGCGTGGGCGCCCTTTCACCAGAGCCACATTGTTGATTCCGTAGGATGTTTGGAGATCAGAATACTTAAATAATTGATTGACCACCACGTTGGCGATGGCATCTTTCTTTAGTTCAATAACAATTCTAGTCCCCTCTTTGTTATTACTTTCATTATTCACATCGGAAATACCTTCAATCACTTTATCATTGATCAGTTCTCCGATTTTTTGCGTCAGTGTATCGCGATTAACCTGATATGGTATTTCGGTGATGATAATTTTTTCTTTTCCTCTTGCATCCGATTCAATGGTAGTTTTACCGCGAAGCACTACCCTTCCCCTGCCAGTATGCATGGCAGCTTTCACTCCGTCGAATCCATAGATGGTTCCACCGGTCGGAAAGTCAGGGCCTTTTACATGTTTGATCAGTTCATCAATTGAAATATCATTGTTCTCGATATATGCGATGCATCCGTCTACCACTTCATTCAGGTTGTGCGGCATCATATTGGTGGCCATCCCTACGGCAATACCACTGCTGCCATTCAGCAACAACTGCGGAATTCGTGTAGGCAATACCGTTGGTTCCTGTAAGGAGTCATCAAAGTTCAGCTGAAAATCTACCGTTTCTTTTTCGATATCTTCCAGCATGGCTTCAGCAAATTTTTCCATACGCACCTCCGTGTAACGCATGGCGGCCGGCGGGTCTCCATCCTGGCTACCAAAGTTACCCTGGCCATCTACAATCTTGTAACGCATCGACCATTCCTGCGCCATACGCACCATCGTATCGTAAATAGATGAATCACCATGCGGATGATACTTACCCATCACCTCACCCACAATACGGGCTGATTTTTTATAGGGTTTATTGCTGTTGTTGCCCAGTTCATTCATTCCAAAAAGCACCCGGCGGTGTACGGGTTTTAACCCGTCGCGCACATCGGGCAACGCCCTTCCCACTATCACACTCATCGAGTAATCGATGTAGGAGGTCTTCATTTGTTCTTCAATATTTACCGGGATAATTTTGCCCCTGTTATCGGGCATTTCTTCGAACCTTTCTTGATTTTCCATATGCTTTTTTGCAGGTTACAAATGTACGAAATTTAACCCGTTTGGAGGTGATTATTTGTCCGCATTTTATCCATGTTTTGGGGATAATTGCAATACCGGCCTCTTGCATGTGTAAACATTTTTTCTGATGAATTTTAACGGCTAATTTGCACGAAATTTCGAGGGTGAAAACGATACTACTTTTTGGGGCGGGAAAGTCTGCCACCGTATTAATAAACTTCTTACTTCAACAATGTGAAACACATTCCTGGAAACTCATCGTGGCAGATGTTCGGGAAGATTTAATCCTGCTGAAAACAAAAGGACACCCCCTATCGCAGGCTGTTGCCATGGATATTCAGGATGATCCGCTCCGTGCCGCATGGATTCAAAAAAGTGATATTGTTATTTCCATGATGCCTCCGGCTTTGCATATCCTGATTGCGCGCCATTGTATTCAATACAAAAAATCTTTACTCACGGCATCGTATGTAGATGATGCTATTCGTGCCATGCAACAGGATGTTCAGGATGCCGGCATACTGTTCTTATGCGAAATGGGACTTGACCCCGGAATTGACCACATGAGCGCGATGCAGGTGATAGACCGGCTCAAAAACCAACAGGCTATCATTACTTCTTTCAAAAGCCATTGCGGCGGATTGATTGCACCCGAAAGCGATAACAACCCCTGGCATTATAAAATAAGCTGGAACCCCCGAAATGTAGTACTGGCAGGCAAAAGCGGTGCATTATACCTAAACAAACATCAGGTTATACAAGAGCCTTATGAACAACTGTTTAACGCCCAACGCATCGTACAGGCAGAAGGGATTGAGTATGCCTATTATCCCAACCGAAACAGTATTCCGTATATTGATCTGTATAAATTACAAGATACCGAAACATTCTTCCGAACCACACTCCGGCATCCGGATTTCATGCGGGGCTGGCAGAAAATTGTGCAACTGAAACTAACGGATGAGCATATACGATATGAAACAGACAGTCTTACTCCTGCCGCATTCTTCAAACAACATCTTCAACAGCCCGACCTTCAACATGCTGATACCAAAGATATACTTGAACAATTCCATTCATCAGACCATGGTGTTTTTGCTCGGCAAATGCAATTTTTAGGTTGGGATGATGATACCACTCCCATTCAAATCGGTAAAGCTTCAGCAGCCGATGTGATGCAATGGTTACTTGAAAAAAGACTTGTACTGCAGCCGCATGATAAAGACCGCATTGTTATGCTGCATGAAATAGAATATTCACTGAACAATGTGCAACACCTCATTCAATGTAGTTTGGTTGTAGATGGCGATGATGCATCCTCCACCGCTATGGCAAAAACAGTAGGACTGCCCCTGGGTATTGCAACCGTCTTGATCCTGAATGATTCGCTGCCATTCACCGGTGTGCATGTACCGGTATTGCCTGAAATGTACAACCCGGTATTAAAGTCATTGGAATCACACGGTATTCGTTTTAACGAAACACACGTTGTGTTATCGGGTCTTTAACCGTTGAATGAGTTCCTGAACACCTGAGGTGGCGTTCATTTCTATGGGATGAATATTTTTGTAATTGTGAACAGATGGAATCACCCGATCAATAATGTACTTGGGCACATCATCCCCCACTACACTTAACAATCCTGCTGCTGGATAAACCTGAAGCGAAGTGCCAATCACCACAAATACATCCGCTGTACTGCATACAGCCGCGGCTTCTTCAATCATGGGTACAGGCTCTTCAAACCATACAATGTGCGGCCGCAATGGATTACCGGCGGGCGAGCAATCCCCCATGTGGATGTCTCCTCTAATTTCATACACCGTTGTTTCACCTTCACCCCGCATTTTCAAAATTTCTCCGTGCAAATGCAATACATTGCTTGACCCTCCCCGCTCATGCAAATCATCCACATTCTGCGTTACAACCGTAACCCTGAAATATTGTTCTAGCGATGCAATACCAATATGGGCTGCATTGGGTGATGCCTTCAACACTTCACGCCGACGCATATTGTAAAAATCGAGCACCCGTTGCGGATGTTTCGCAAAGGCACGGGGTGTGGCCACTTCTTCAATGGCGTAGCCATTCCATAAACCGTCACTGTCGCGAAAAGTTTTTAATCCGCTTTCAGCACTGATACCGGCGCCTGATAGTACTACTAAATGAGGCAGTGTACTCATAATTTTTCTCCGGCCATTTCCAAAATGGTAAACCACTCATCCTCGGTTACCGGTTGTACAGATAAACGGGATAAACGAATCAATGCCATATGTTGCAATGAAGGCACTTTTTTTATTTCACTAAGAGGGATTGCACGTTTCAGTTTCTTCACCGGTTTAAGTTCAACTGAAAGCCAGTTGGGATTATCAGAAGTGGGATCCTGAAATGCCGTTTTAGATACTTTTGCAATTCCCACAATTTCTACTCCTTCATTGCTATGATAGAAAAACAGCTGATCGCCCATTTTCATATCACGCAGGTTGTTGCGGGCAGCGTAATTACGCACTCCATCCCATATGGTTTTTTTATCCGCCACAAACTGATCCCAGCTGTATTTAAAAGGTTCTGATTTTACAAGCCAGTAAGCCATACTTGAAAATATTATCGTTAGGATTGGGCGGCCAGCACATCTGCAATATGCATTGTTTTCAAGGGAAATTTGTGCTGCTGTATGTATCCGTCGAGGTGCATCAGGCAACTCATGTCGGTTGAAATGATATATGTTGCACCGGTGTTTAGTGCATGTTGAACCTTCTGATCGGCCATAGCAATAGAAATCGGTTCAAACTTTACGGCAAACGACCCTCCAAAACCACAACAGGTTTCATTGTCTTGCATTTCCACCAGTTGGAGTCCGTTTACATGTTGTAACAATCGCCTCGGGCCTTCTTTAATTTTGCATTCACGCAATGCGGCACAACTATCGTGATACGTTGCCACGCCATGAAACGATGCACCCACATTGTCTACTTTTAACACCTCGGTTAAAAATTCAGTGAATTCAAAAATACGTTTCCCCATATTCTTTACGGGATTGTGTAATGTGGCATTATCAAACAACGTAGGGAAATAGTTTTTTACAAACCCCACACAACTGGCACTGGGTGCTACGATGTAATCAGCATTTTCAGAAAAATCGCGCATGAACTTAGCGGCTACATCCTTGGCATCTTCTACAAACCCGGCGTTGAATGCGGGTTGCCCGCAACAGGTTTGATTCGGGTTGTAATGTACGCTGCATCCGGCTTTTTCCAACACTTTCACCATGTTGAAACCCACCTGAGGATACAGCTGGTCAATAAAACAAGGTATGAAAATGTTTACGTTCATGCGTTGATGTGGGTTATTTCAGATAAGCTGCCTGGCCGAAGGCAATCATTTTAAGTGCGGCCACGGCGGCCTCTTTCCCTTTATGTCCGTGCTTGCCTCCTATCCTGTCGAGTGCTTCCTGTTGATGGTTTACAGTGAGTACACCAAAGATGGTAGGCACCGGTAATTGTAAATTCAACAACGTGATGGCTGAAGTAACCGACTGGCAAACATAATCAAAGTGTGGTGTTTCGCCGCGAATGACACAGCCCAGCGTAATAAATGCAGATGGAACCATGCGTGTTCCTTTGGCATTTTCCCAAACTTTTTGAATGGCATAGCCGATTTCAACAGCTCCCGGTACCGTGTACACGAAGTATTTTACTTCCTGTGTATCGAGTATTTCCTTTACTCCATCCAGCAACGCATCTATTATTGCTGCGTTCCATTCGGTTTTGATAATAACAACACAGGCATCCTTATCTATTTGGATGCCTGCAGTATTCAATAATAATTCGCTTTCTGATGTCATTGTACTCACTTAGTCGGTTGACATTATTTCAGTTCTCCGAGGCGGGCGAGATACTTATCTACATCGCCGGAACGAACTGCATTGTATGCCGGGAAACCTTCTTTCAATTCCTTGTAAAGTTTCTTGGCATCTTCTGTTTTGTTTATGGCATCCGCATACGTGGCTGCCATAAATAAGGCTTCCGGAGTAACGGATTCATCTTTTTTATTTACAGCTGCCGCTTTTTTATAATGCTCCAGTGCTTCACCCGTTTTTTCAAGTTCGGCATAGGCGTGCCCTAACATCAGATACGCTTTGCTTTCCAGTTGATGCGCGCCGTTTGCTTTAAAATTTTTAAGGTGCTTGATGGATTTATCGAACTCTTTTAAATGTAGGTAGGTTGTACCTGCAATATATTCCGCACGATTTGCCGCAGCCGTTCCGCCATGTGCACTGATCACTTTTAAAACGCCTGTTACTTTATCATTTTCCAGGGTACCACCGTTGAGTACGATAACCGATGAATCTTTGTTAAAACCCATAGCGGCCATTTTGCTGAACAGATTCTCAGCCATAAAAATAGCGTCGCTGGCTTTTTGCTCGGCAGGTTTCTGAACCATTTCACGGTATCCTATCCAGGCAGCAACTGCCAGTATGATAGCACCGGCACCGTACATTAAGGGCTTACTGTATTTTTCCCAAACAGTACTGTTTGAAGTTTCTGATTGGGTTACTGTTGTAGTAGTGGAACCGGTTGTTCCTTTTTTCTCGTCCATATAAAATTGAAAATAAAATGTTTGTTTTTAATCTGTGATAAACGGATAATCTTCCTGTACGTAAACGTCTTTCAATAATTCATCATCGTCGGGCCAGGGGCTGTTTTCAGAAAACTGTACGCTGTCTTCTACTTCATGGCTCACCCAATCTACAATGGCATTGATTTCATCATCCTGCACTGAAAAATCTTTCCTCAACACTTGTTCCACATATTCGATAGGGTCTTTCATTTTGTACGCTTCAAGTTCTTCCTTGGTGCGATACTTTTGAGGATCACTCATACTATGCCCTTTGTACCGATAGGTTTTAATTTCAAGGAAGGTTGGGCCTCCACCATCTCTGGCTCTTTTCACTGCACGTTCAACAGATTCATGTACCTTTTCAGGACTCATTCCATCCACCACATCTGCAGGCATATCATACGCATCTGCCATGCGAACAATATCTTTTGTTTTGCTGGTACGTTCAACCGAAGTACCCATTGCATAATTGTTGTTCTCACAAATGAAAATTACCGGCAAATTCCACAGCATGGCCATATTGAATGTTTCATGCAACATACCCTGACGAGCCGCACCATCTCCAAAAAAACATAGGACTACATTTTTGGTTCCTTTGTACTGTTCAGCAAATGCCAAACCGGCGCCGGTTCCAATTTGTGCACCTACTATACCGTGCCCTCCAAAAAAGCGCTCTTTCACCCCGAAGAAGTGCATGCTTCCCCCTTTACCTTTACTACAACCGGTTGCTTTACCATAGAGTTCAGCCATACAGCTTTGAGGTGTAACTCCTTTGGCGATGGCCAATCCATGATCGCGGTACGCGGTAATGAAAATATCTTCTGGCGGGGTAGCAGTCATACATCCTGCCGCTACGGCCTCCTGACCTATATAAAGGTGACAAAAACCCCGGATTTTCTGCATTCCGTACAACTGACCGGCTTTCTCCTCAAAGCGCCTGAGCAGCAGCATCAAACGGTACCAGTAAG
>JAHBTM010000046.1 GCA_019638635.1 Ferruginibacter sp.
TACCAATCAGGCCGGTGCATCCGAACTGGTGGGGGGTACCAGTGTTCAGTTTAATTTAGGAGGATTTGGTGAAAAGCAACTCTTTGCAGGTGCGTATTACCGTTACCGTGATGCGGTTATTGCATTAGTGGGTTTCGAAATCAATCGGATTAGGTTTACGTTTACCTACGATGCTACTATGTCTAACCTCAACAATTTCAACAACTACAGAGGAGCCAGCGAATTCCATGTGATGCAACAGGGTTTTTATCCTGAAACATCCGATCGTCAATCTATGTGTCCCTCTTTTTAAACCCACCTCATCCAATATTATGTTTGTTTTTGAGGATTCCCAACTACAGGAGGTGATTCAACGGTTTCAACAGATTGTGGGCGAGGAGCATGTGCTTACTCAACCCGAAGATATAGTTGATTACGGAGCCGACCATACTGAACAGCTGCATTTTTCCCCCGTTATTGTGGTGTTTCCGTCTACAACAGATGAAGTGAGCGGGTTGATGAAAATTTGTGATGCACACCACATACCGGTGACACCTCGGGGCGCAGGTACCGGTTTGGCAGGAGGTGCGCTACCGGTGATGGGCGGAGTAGTGATGGCGTTTAAAAGAATGAACCGTATCCTCCATATTGATGAGGAAAATTTGCAGGTAACCACTCAGCCGGGTGTCATCACACAGGTATTACAGGAAACTCTAATCGAAAAGAAACTCTTTTATCCACCCGACCCCAGCAGCCGCGGCAGTTGTTATATAGGAGGAAATGTTGCCACCAACAGTGGCGGACCCAAAGCCGTGAAATACGGTGTGGTGAGAGATTATGTGCTGAACCTGGAAGTAGTGTTGGCCAATGGAGATGTGATATGGACCGGCGCCAATGTACTTAAGAATTCTACAGGCTATGCACTCACTCAACTGATGATTGGGAGTGAGGGCACATTGGGTATTGTAACACAAATAGTACTGAAAGTGATTCCACTACCTGCCCATAATTTACTAATGCTGGCACCTTTCAATAACCTCGAAAAAGCAGGAGCCGCTGTGAGTGCTATTTTCAGAAGCGGAATAGTTCCCAGCGTACTGGAACTGGTTGAAATCAATGCACTCCGGATTGTGTGTGCATACATTGATAATTCGTCTATCCCTCTCCGTGAGGATACGGAAGCGCATTTGTTGATAGAAGTAGATGGTAACAACATGGATCAGTTGATGAAAGAAATGGAATCCATTGCAACCTTGCTCGAATCGTTTGATTGTGGTGAAGTGTATTTTGCAGATGATGAACAACAGAAAGAAGTGTTGTGGAAGCTCCGCAGGCGTGTGGCGGAAGCGGTTAAGGCCGATGGCTATACGATAGAAGAAGATACTGTGGTGCCGAGGGCGCAATTGCCGGCATTGATTAGAAGTATGAAGGCGTTGGCTCAGGAAGAAAAAGTAGAAGTGGTATGTTATGGGCATGCTGGGGATGGGAATCTGCATATCCGTTTAAAAATCCCGGGCGAAACAAATAGTTATAATAACCCGAACGTAACACCCCTGTTGATGAAGTTGTTTGAACGGGTTCAGCAATTGGGAGGCACTATCAGCGGTGAACATGGCATCGGGTTGATACAAAAACCATATTTACCTATTGTACTGTCTGATGCGTCACGCATGTTGCTCAAGGAAATTAAAAAAGTATTCGACCCGAAGCATATTCTTAACCCGGGTAAAATTATTGATGCATAACTTTGTAACTATGAAAAAATGGATGTGTATTGCGGCAATGTGTATGGTTTCCGGTGTGTATGCTCAAGATGACGGTGGATTTGAGCCGGGATTTAAAAAGCAAAATATGATGGTGGGCGGAAGTCTTACCATCTCCTTCGGAAATAATAATACGGTATTGGGTGCCAGTCCGTATGTAGGGTACAGCCTCACCAGTTGGCTGGATGCCGGATTTATTGTGAACTACGTGTACTCAGGAGTTAGAAATGTAACTTATGTTGATCCGAACAATGGTCAGTATTTTTTTAGTAACGACAAATTAAGACAGCACACGTATGGCCCGGGGGCATTTGTACGTTTATTCCCGATTCCTCAATTGTTCGTTCAGGTACAGGGTGAACATAATTTTATTTCACAGAAGATCAAGTTTGATAACGGAGCCCCTGCTCAAAAATCAACTACATCAGCCACAAGCGTATTGGTAGGTGCAGGTTACGCCTCCGGCAGGAACGGTCCACGCATGCCCATGTATTATATTTCGCTGTTGATTGATGTGGCCCAGGATCGCAATTCACCCTATGTGGAAATTACACAATATAACAATGTGAATGTGCTGCCCATCGTACGGGCCGGTGTACAGTTTCCTTTGTTTGCCGGCAGGAATCGTTAAAGGTAGGGCAGTAACTCTTCGGGTTCTTTCAGAACGGTTAATTTATATTCCATAGCCTCATACAAAAAGCCCTGTATACGCATGAATTCAATATGCCGGATGAGGTGTTCGTAGAAACCTCCGGAGTCTAAAAAGAAAATATCTTTCTGATGGATATTCAATTGATTCCAGGTGAGTATTTCAAATACTTCATCGAGTGTGCCATATCCTCCGGGTAAAATAATCGCAGCATCACACCGCTCATACAACATCCTTTTGCGCGTGTGCATGGAATCTACAATCAGTAATTCTGATAATCCCTGATGATGATGCTCCCAATCTCTTAAAATTTCAGGCATAATGCCAATCACGTTGCCACGATGCGCAATGGCTGCATTGGCTACAGATCCCATCAATCCTTTGTTTCCGCCTCCGTAAATAATGTTCACTCCTTTGTTTGCGAGTAAACTGCCCAATTGAATGGCATGTTGTTCATAGAGAGGATCTGCTCCCGACTTACTTCCGCAAAACACAGCAATGGCTTGAATAGGCATAGTAATTTGTATTGAGATACAAAGACACAAACAATTTTTAAATTTTCAATCTTATTTTTACTTAAACTAACCCCTTATGTCTCCATACGTGTTGCTCTTTTTTGTGCTGGGATATTTTTTGCTGTTACTGGGTGTGGCCTGGTACACAAGCAGAAATTCAAACAACGATTCCTTTTTCATTGGTAATAAGAGCTCAAACTGGATGCTGGTAGCATTTGGTATGATAGGCACTTCGTTGTCGGGTGTAACTTTTGTAAGTGTGCCCGGCAGTGTAGGAACAAGCGCTTTTGCATACTTCCAGATCGTAATAGGCTATTTAATTGGATATCTCGTAATCGCATTTGTTTTGCTGCCGCTCTATTACAAACTCAACCTGACTTCCATTTATTCTTATCTGCAGGGAAGGTTAGGATTTAAATCGTATAAAACCGGTGCATCCTTTTTTCTGCTCTCGCGTACATTGGGTGCTACCGCCAGGCTCTATCTTGTAGTGAAGATTTTACAGGATGCCATTCTTTCCTCCATGGGTGTTCCTTTCTGGGTAACCACACTGATTATCCTGATTATGATTTTGCTCTACACCTACGAGGGAGGAGTAAAAACCATTGTGTTTACAGATACCTTACAAACTTCGTTTATGCTGGGTGGTTTAGTAGTGTGTGTGCTGTACATTTTATATACCATGGACCTGAGTTTCGGTACGGCACTGAATACCATGCAGGATAAAGGATACGGCACCATTTTCTTTACCGACCCTAACAGCAAACTGTTTTTTCTTAAACAGATTGTAGCAGGAGCTTTTATTACCATCACCATGACCGGAATGGATCAGGAAATGATGCAGAAGTCGATTTCTGTTCGCACACTTCGCGATTCTCAGAAAAATATGATTACACTTTCCATCATTATGGTGGTTGTCATCTTTTTGTTTTTGTTTTTAGGCGGATTGTTGCATCTGTATGGAGCAGCGCAGGGAGTAACTGCAGTGGGAGATCAACTGTTTCCTGAACTGGCACTCAATTATATGCCCACAGCAGTATCTATTATTTTTATCATAGCATTGATTTCTGCACTGTTCCCCAGTGCGGATGGTGCCATCACCGCTTTAACCTCCTCATTCTGTATCGATATCCTTGGTATGCAACGAAAGGCAGCATGGAACGAAGCACGTCGGAAAACAATAAGGCAATGGGTACACTTAACCATCGCCGGAGTATTCCTCTTGTTTGTGTTGATGTTCTATTGGATTGATGATAAGAGCATGATTGATGTAATATTAAAGGTAGCAGCCTATACCTACGGGCCGCTTCTCGGTTTATTTACATTTGGTATCATTACTAAAAGACAGGTGAACGACTCTCTGGTACCGTTGGTTTGTATACTGGCACCCATACTTTGCTACATCATTGAAAGGTATCAGAAATATATTTTTGGTGATTTTCAGATTGGGCTTGAACTGCTGCTGATCAATGGCGCGATTACATTTGTAGGGTTAATGCTGGTATCTATAAAAAAAGAACAACAAAAAATTTGATACAATATGGAGTTGGTACATTCATTGGCTGAACAGTATGCTGCTGCACATTCTACCGCTCCGGATGCCGTGTGTACAGAATTGATTGAAACAACCCTCAAAGAGCACCGTCATGCGCATATGTTGTGTAGCCCGGAACAAGGCAAGTTGCTGGAGTTTATCAGTTGCATGATTCAGCCGGTGCACGTACTGGAAATTGGTACGTTCACAGGATACACGGCAATATGTCTGGCCAAAGGATTACAAACTCACGGTTCCCTACACACGATAGAACTGAGAGAGGCTGATGCAGCCACTGCTAAAGAGTATATTCGAAAAGCCGGCCTCGATAATAAAATAGTGGTACATACCGGTGACGCCCGTACTATCCTTCCACAACTCAATTATACATGGGACCTGGTATTTATTGATGCCGATAAAGTAGGGTATATTGAATATTACGAACTAACTTTGCAGCAGCTAAGGCAGGGTGGATTTATACTGGCCGATAATGTGTTGTTTCATGGTCAGGTTTTGGAACACCCGGTAAAAGGTAAAAATCCTGAAGCCGTTGATGCATTTAATCAACATGTACGCAACGATTCCAGGGTGGAGCAGGTGATGGTTACTATCAGAGACGGGTTAAGCCTTATCCGTAAATTATAATCTTATGAAGATATTCAGTGTACTGTTTTTGTTGATGTGCACGGCGGCTGGAACACAGGGACAGCGCATCAGTGTACAAGATTATATCCGGCAATATAAAGACATAGCCATTGCTGAAATGCACCGCACCGGTGTGCCCGCATCTATTAAATTAGCACAGGGTATTTTAGAGTCTGAAAGCGGAAATGGTAACCTGGTGAAAAGATCGAACAACCATTTCGGAATAAAATGCAAATCATACTGGACTGGCGAAAAAGTATATCACGATGATGATGCACGCGATGAGTGTTTCAGGAAGTATGACCATCCGGAAGATAGCTGGCGTGACCATAGTGATTTTCTTCGCAACAGTGAACGATATGCTGCATTGTTCAAACTGAAAAAAACAGATTACAAAGGTTGGGCGCATGGTTTGAAGAAAGCCGGTTATGCCACCAATCCACGCTACCCCAATATTCTTATCTGGCAAATTGAGAAATACAACCTGCACCAATACGATTTATTATCCCCCACAACGGATGAATCATCCCTCGTGCATCAGGAAACAGAGAAAGCAGACATCTTGAGCAATCCTGAAGGGACGTCTTCTAACAGTCAGACGGCAGCACAGGTGTACGACATTGGTGCGAAAACCAAACGCAATGGTTTGTCGGCTATTTACGCCGTAGCCGGAACATCCCTGTTGGCTATTGCTACCCAGCATAAACTATCATTATCCCGACTGCTGGAGTACAATGATTTGGATACGGATGGTTTGCTGGAAGAAGACAGTTGGATTTATCTTGAACGCAAACATAAATATGCAGCACAGGAGAGCGTGTTGGCAGAGGAGAATGAAACCTATCACAGCATAGCACAATCGCATGGCGTTCAGTTGGAAAAAATACTGGAATACAACGGAGTGAATGAAGATGATGCAGTGGCCGCCGGCACAAAGATTTGGTTGAAACCCAACCCATCATCCGCAGGGAACCCTACCGGTACCATCATCCACAAAGTGCAGCCGAAAGAAGGCCTGTATGCTATCTCCAGAAAATACAATGTGCCTGTTGCAGTCATCAGGGAAATCAATCAACTTACAACAGATCAACTGCAGGTTGGTCAACAATTAATCATTTCAAAATAATTGCATGTCACTTATTCAGGTACACGACAAAAAATTCAAACCCTATATTTCTGTTGCTCAGATCGATGAAAGAATCAGTGAACTCGCCGGTGATTTAAACCGGGATTATGAAGGTAAAACTCCACTGTTTATTGGTATCCTGAATGGCTCATTCATGTTTGCATCTGATTTATTTAAAAAGATTACCATCCCGGCTGAAATAAGTTTTATAAAACTGGCATCTTATAAAGGCACGAAAAGCACAGGCACGGTTGTAACCTCGATAGGATTAGAAGAGCAATTAAAAGACCGGCACGTTATATTGCTGGAGGATATTGTGGATACCGGAAAAACCCTAAGTGAGTTTATGCCACAGCTCATAGATCGCCAACCGGCCTCATTGAAAATTACATCTTTGTTGCATAAGCCGGATGCATTGCAACATCCGCTGACCATTGATTATCTTGGATTCAATGTGCCGAATAAATTTTTACTGGGCTACGGGCTAGATTATGATGGCCTGGGAAGAAACCTCGACTCCATTTACCAGTTGGTTGAAGATTAGCAACATTTTAATCGCTGAATATTATGTATTTCAATATTTTGAATTATATTGATACATACTTTTATTGCAAGTATTGGTAAGGTACTGTATTATATTATTGTTGGTATGTGTAACGGCGGCGGCTAGTGGTCAGTACTATCTGCGCGGTGAAGTAAAAACGGAGCAAAATACGGCACTCCAGAATGCCCGCATCTTCCTGCATACAGCTAAAGCAAATTATTATAGTGGAGCGGACGGTAGTTTTGGTATCATCATGCGGCAACAGGAGGATACAGTTACCATTACATTAGACGGGTATGAACCGCAAACATTACATGTGAAGGCCGGCATCTGGCAGCGCATCACACTGAAATCAATCATTACCAAGGCCACCAAAAATAAAAATAAGCTCATCTCTATTACGATGGATAAAAAGCAAACGCACACGGCTAAATGGAGTGTGTCGGATGAAACGTATTTCCAACTGGTAGAAAATGAATTTGTAGAAACGGCGGTGTATCCGAATACGGGATACTCACTCAATGTAAATAAAGCATCTTACAGCAATGTGCGTCGTTTTATCAATGGAAGCAGTGAAGTGCCGCCCGATGCGGTGAAGATCGAAGAGATGGTGAACTACTTTAACCTGATATACACAGAACCGGAGCGTGGTAAAACTTTTGCTGTAACATCCACCACGTCTGATTGTCCGTGGAATACTCAAGACCGGTTGTTGTTTGTTAATGTGTGTGCCCGTAAACTGAGTTTGGATTCCATCCCACCGGCCAATTTTGTTTTTTTAATTGATGTATCAGGAAGTATGGATGATGAAAAGAGATTGCCTCTGGTTCAGGCCGCCTTTCAATTGTTCGTCAAAAATATTCGTCCGATTGATACAGTATCTATTGTAACCTATGGGGGTGGCGTGCGGGTATGGCTGCAGCCTACGAGTGGCAGTGAAAAGAGTGTAATTAGCAATGCTATTGAAGAGTTGCTGCCAAATGGAGATACCCCCGGAGAGGCAGCATTGCAAACGGCCTATACGCTGGCACAGAAAACGTTTATAAAAGGGGGAAACAACCGCATCATCCTCGCCACGGATGGCGATTTTAATGTGGGTGAAACCGGAGAAAAGGAATTGGAAGAGTTGGTAGCACGTTATAAGAATCTGGGGATTTATTTAACTTGCTTAGGTGTGGGCACCGGAAATTTAAAAGACTCTAAGTTACAGGTGCTGGCCAAGAAAGGAAACGGTAATTATGCGTATCTCGATGACTTGAATGAGGCTGAAAAAACACTAGTACAGGAACTGACACAAACCATGTATGCTGTGGCCGACAATGCATTGCTGAACGTGGAGTTCAATCCCAAAGTGGTGGGGCAATACCGGTTGATTGGTTTCGATAACCGGCGAACGGCTATGAATGAGGCGGATTATTTGCTGGAAGGAGGTGAGGTGGGGAGCGGAAGCAGCGTATTGGCCATTTTTCAGTATACCCCACAGGGTACTCAAAATAGTACGGATGAGCTCGCCAGGTTGCAGATTCGTTATGCAGTAGGGAAAGATACATCTGCTTATCGTGTAAGCCATACCGTAAATCAATCATATATTCCGTTTGATACATTGGAACAACCCTTGCAGTTTGCCACCGCCGTAACTGCATTCGGGTTGAAACTCAAAAACAGCTCTTACGCGAAGATCAACTGGGATCAGATTATGGAATTGAGTATGTATGCCAACAAGAGTCAGTTTCTGCAGAATGAATTTGCTACACTGGTAGAAAAGGCCATGTATATCTACGAGCCGAAACGCAAGAAAAAGGCCGGGAAAAAGAAAAAACCTTAGCTGAACATTTCCCTCACTTTGTCGAAAAATGACTTTTCATTTTTTTCTGGCTTCGGTATGAAGTTGTTGGAAGTTTGCATTTTTTCAAGCATTGCTTTTTCATCACTACTCACTTGCTGGGGAGTCCAGATGTTTACATGAATCAGTTGATCCCCTTTTTCATAGCTGTTGATGCTCGGAAACCCTTTGCCTTTCAATCGGAATATTTTTCCACTTTGCGTGCCGGGTGGGATTTTAATTTTAGCCTTTCCATCTATTGTAGGGATTTCAGATTGTGTGCCGAACACTGCTTCCGGGAAGGAGAGGTGCAGGTTGTAGGCCACGTTTAGTCCGTCGCGGTGCAGCACGGGGTGGGCTTCTTCTTCAATCAGCACGATAAGGTCGCCAAAGGCACCGTTGCGGGTGCCGGCATTTCCTTTTCCGTTTAGGCTAAGTTGCATGCCTTCCTGAACACCTGCCGGGATTTCGATGGAAACGGTTTCTTCGCCCATCACCCTTCCATCCCCTTTGCAGGAGGTACACTTGCTGGTAATCGTTTGTCCTTCACCGTTACATGTAGGGCAGGTAGTCACGGTCTGCATTTGTCCGAGGAAGGTATTCTGTACACGGCGAACTTGTCCGCTGCCTCCACAACTTCCGCAGGTTTGTACACTGCTTTTATCTTTTGCTCCGCTGCCATCGCATGAAGTGCAACGAACTTCCTTTTTTACTTTGATGGTTTTTGTGGCACCTTTCGCAATTTCTTCGTAGTTGAGTTTAATTTTTACCCGCAGGTTGCTGCCCCTGGTGCCTGTTCCGCGGCTATTGGCGCTGCGCCTGCCCCCTCCGCCAAAAAATCCGCCAAAGGCGTCATCGCCAAAAATATCGGAGAAGTGGCTAAAGATATCTTCTGCATTCATGCCTCCAAATCCACCTTGTCCGCCACGTCCCTGACTGAAAGCATTGTGTCCGAAGCGGTCGTACTGCGCCCTTTTATCCGCATCGCTCAAAATTTCATAAGCCTCAGCTGCTTCTTTAAATTTTTCTTCGGCTGATTTGTCTCCGGGGTTGCGGTCGGGGTGATAGCGCATGGCCACCTTGCGGTATGCTTTTTTGATTTCGTCTGCTGATGCCGATTTGGAAATCTCCAATACTTCGTAGTAATCTCTTTTCATAAATCGTATAAAGCCTCTTTGTTCAAATGTTTAGATGTGAATTATTTTCCAACTACTACTTTAGCAAATCGAATGATTCTGTCGTTTAAGGTGTAGCCTTTTTCTACTTCGTCTACCACCAATCCCTTCATTTTTTCTCCTGCTTCTATTTCAGTGATGGCTTCGTGCATATCGGCATCGAATGGGGTGTTCTTTACCTGCATGGCTTTCAGGCCACGTTGTTGCAGTGTGTTTCTGAATTTGTTGAAAATGAGGTAATGTCCTTCAATAATTTTTTCAAGATCGGTAGCCTGTTCTTTTTGTGCTTCGGCACGGTCAAGATCATCTAATACATCCAATAAGGGGAGTATCACATCTTTACCACCGGTTTGACTGATTTCATACTTCTCTTTGGCCGTACGTCTTTTGTAATTTTCAAATTCTGCTACCAGGCGCAGGTATTTATCCTTTAACTCATCGAGTTGGTCAGCAAGCGCTGCCGGATCTACATTTCCTGCATCTTCATTGGTTAAATGGCTGTTTCCGGGAATATCAGCATCTGCATTGATATTCATTTCAGGTGTTTCGGGGGTAGTTGTGTTTTTTTCTTCCATATCCTTTCAAAAATGTGTGCAAAGGTACAATAGTCAAAGATGCTGCCAATGCATTATCGCAGCCAAATTGACATAAAATGTATGGAGAAGCGGAAAGAAAATCAGATTACGGCAGATTATTTCACTACCTGGAATTTTCCGGACTCAATGATTTGTCCGTTTTTATCCCTCAATTGATAAATATACATGCCCCTGTAGAAGTCTTGCAGCGACACCCGAATGCGGGATGGTGTGTTTTTTATATCCAAAACCTTTCTTCCCATAAAATTGTAAATCTGTAAGTTATGGGTGTTATCGTAACTTTTTATAAAGTCGAAATTGATAAAGCTGATGGCAGGGTTTGGGTAGAAGCGAAGGATTCTGCTATCGGTTGTTGCGGTGCCGGCACGGGGCTGATCCTGTGCAAGGGCAGGGGCGTGCAAAGCAACAAGCAACACGAGTATAGACAGTATTTTCTTCACCACGGTAAATGTATTACAATATATTTATTTTGCAAATTTCTTTCTACTAAAATTATATCAACACCAGCCGCCGGGGCAGCCGGTGTTGAATAAGGTGTTTATAACTAAACGCCGAGGCCGGCCATCTTAGTGTGAATGGCTTCAAAGTTCGGCGCATCTCCAGCTGAAGCTAAAATTTCGGCATATTGCACAACCCCTTGTTTGTCAATAAGAAACGCAGACCTTTTGCTTACGCCTTTCATGTTCATGTCGGTGAAAGATTCGTATAGGCAACCATATGCGTTGGATACTTCCTTGTTGAAATCGCTCAGCAGGGGGAAATTGTATCCCTGTTCTGCTTTAAACTTTGCCAACGTAAATACTGAGTCAACGGAAATGCCTAAAACGGTCACTCCGCTGTTGTTGTATCGGGCAATATCATCGCGTACACCACAAAGTTCGTTGGTGCATACGCCGGTAAAGGCCTGGGGGAAAAAGAGCAACAGCACATTGTCTTTCCCTTTAAAATCGCTCAGGGTAACCTTGTTTTTATCGCTATCGAATAAAGTGAAATCGGGTGCCGTTTGGCCAACTTGTACAGACATAATCAAATTTTTTTTCGAAGATACTAAACAATCAAAAACAACAAGGCCCCACCCTAAGGTGAGGCCTCATGTTATCCAAACAATCCATAAAAACAAAAATCTTTATTTGTTAGTACAGGACTTTTGCAGTGTGGTGTTGGATTAGAACTTCGGACACCGTACGGCATCGCGAGAGCTATAAAAATTGTTGATATATTTTTGATAAGTTAAAGACATTTCAAATCCACCTCGTCCGCTGCTCGCTGCTTTCAAAGGCGAGATATTGGCATCATAACTGGCGGAGATGCTAAGGGGGCGAAACTCCAGCTTGGCCACCGGAATAACGGCATCTTTCCATCGTACATAACTTCCTATATGAAAGAGATATTTCAGGTTATCAGGATCACCGAGTTTCCAGGTGTACAGGGTGCCCGCAATGGTTTGATTATAAGGCCCCTGACGACTATGATCAGCTTCAATGGTGATAAATGCGCTTTCACTCACGTTGATGCGTACCCCGGCAGATGCTACCATTTTAGGCATCATTTCCACTTCAGTTTCGCTGTAAAAGGTGAGTTTTTTCGGGCGGTTGAGATGATGGTATGCAAAACCTACAAAGAAATTATCATCTTCATTCTCGCTGATTTGGGTTAAGAAGCTCATCCCCACACTGGCATCCCAATAGGCATACGTTGGGTTGGTCAGTGCTTCACCGGTTCCCAGGTTAGGGTTATAATTGGCACCATCAAACTGATTGTTGGTGGTCATCTTACTTACATCAATTCTTCTTTGTACCCATCCGCCCATAAACCCAAAGGATAAATACGTATTGCGTACATCGCTCAGTGATTTATGATAGTTCAAAGCGGGTAGGATATGCGTTGACGTGAGTGACACTGTGCCTGCTTTATCGTATAGTATTTGACCGCCCACCGTTAAGAAGTCATCACTGTTTCCCACAGGCATTTTAAATTCACCATTGATGGAAACGGTTTGATATGGGGTGGTTACAGAATTCCATTGAGTGCGGTACACCGACTGTAAACGAACATCTCCGCTGAACACGCCTGCCAGGGCAGGGTTTCTGAGCAAAGGTGTTTCAAACATTTGCGAGAAGTGGATATCCTGCGCAACAGTGGTGAGCTGTGTGCCGGCAGCAAGGCCGAAACAAAGCAGGATTTTGGTAAATGGATTTTTCATTGGATTGCTGGTTGTTGCCGATCAACAAGTGCTTAAACGTTGATACTGCGGCAGTTATTATCTGGATATCGAAACATTTTATTGTTCAATTGATTTATCGGATGAGGGTGACATTTCCTTTAAACGGCAACAACTGATTATTGTCGCAAAGGATTTCAATAACATATACAAACACATCCGGTGTTAATTTTTGTCCTTTGTATGTTCCATCCCAACCAGCTGATGCATCATTGGCCATGAAGTCGTTTCGCTGATACACAATTTCACCCCACCGGTTGAAAATTTTTGCACTCTTAATACGGAATAAACCGGTTCCTCTCGGATAGAAGATGTCATTATTGCCATCACTGTTAGGAGAGAAGGTGTTGGGTATGTACACATTGCCTCCGTTACATATCACGTACACCGTTAAATCATCAGATGCCATGCACCCTCCGGGGTTTTTCACTTCTACCCGGTAGGTAGTGGTTTCACGCGGACGAACAGTTATGGATGGATAATCTGAACGGAAGATGCTGCCCGTGGGGCTCCATATAACTTCAGTTACATCAGAAGATATTTCCGGTATCAGATCTATGATTTGTCCTACATTGACGGTACGGTCGTTTCCTGCAAATACCCTGGGTTTAGGGAATACAATCATTGGTACGTAGGCAGTGTCGGTAAAGCAATTCTTATCATCTCTTCCTACTACCATGTACATAGTAGTGGCTACCGGGCTGGCGATAGGGTTTGCAACATTCGGATTGCTAAGTCCGGTGGAAGGATACCAGGTATAGCTATGCGCCCCGCTGGCAAAAATTCTTTCTGATCCACCTTCGCAAATGGAATCTCTGCGGCTATATTCCATAGTGAATGGATAGGCAACTTCAAGTGATATTTGAGCAGAATCTACGCAACCTTCAGCCGAGGTACCCACCACGGTGTACGTTACTGCAGCGGCAGGCGATACCAGTGGATCCGGACAATCCGTACAACTTAAATCTGTTGCCGGGGTCCATACATACGTACTGGCACCGGTTGCATTCAGTTGTTTAGGCGTACCAAAGCATACTATACTGCCGGCGCCGGCACTTACTACCGGTATGGCATATGCGCTGATGTTTGAGGTCGTATTTCCTGTACAACCGTGCCCGTTGGTTGCGGCTAGTCGAACGGTATATGTTCCGGACTGAGTGTAATCAATGCCCGTGACATTTGTTTGTGTAGCCGTAGAACCATTTCCAAAATTCCATAGCCATGTAATGGCGGTGGTGTCGGGTATTTCGAGTGAAGCTCCAAAAGACGCTGTTAGTGGTGTGCAACCATTTTCAGATTGAGTAATTACCGGCCGGGGTGTAACGGCAACGGTTACGGGCACTGTAGATTGGGCAGATGCGGTACATCCGCTTTGTGTGGTAACATTTAGCTGTACAGTAAACATGCCGGGTGTGTTGAACACATGTTGCGGATGCTCTGATGCAGCGGCTTGCCCGTCGCCAAAGTTCCAGGTATAATTTGTTATAGGTTCAGAGGCTACCGAAGTGTTGTTGAACTGTACACTGCCTGAATCGCATACGGCAAAAATGTTTTGAGTGAAAGAGGCATCAACCCCTTTTACCCAGATGGTATCCGGCCCGGTGATCGGAATGATACATCCACCGGCATCTCTTAATATCATTTTAGGTACATAGAATCCTGGGCGTGTATACGTATGCGTTACTACGGAATCTACAGTAGACATTGTATTTCCATCGTTGAAGTCCCATACGAATGATACACGGTCGAGGGTGGTGGCCGTAAACGTTACCGTGAGTGGGTCACATCCTGTGGTTTTATCGTACACGAATGTTCCTTGCGGGCCTTTCACATGGATGGGTTGCACCTTGGTGCTGGTACATCCTCCCGGACCGGTAACAGTCAGTACCGCATTATATACACCCGGAATAGCATAGAAGTGAGAAGGGTTGAGGGCATTGGAGGAAGTATTGTCTCCAAAATCCCAACTCCATCGAGTATAGTTTTGAGATTGATTGGTAAAGGATACAACCAATGGTGGACAAGTACCTATGGTATCGCTTGCCATAAAATCAGCCTGTGGCGTTACGATGCGTATATAACTGGGTTTTGTGATAGAATCCGTACAACCGTAACGGTCGGTTACCACAAGTTTCACATCGAATGTACCATCGGTTAAATAAGAATGTATCGGGTTGCGCAGTGTGCTGGTATTGCCATCGCCAAAATCCCACTCAAACCTGAGGCTTGGCCCTGATGAGTTACTCATGAATCTAACGGTTCTTTCCGGGCATGTTAATGAATCGGGCGAGTTAAATGCTGCCCTTGGTCGCGAAACAGTAACCGGTGTGGTAGTAACGGCTTTGTCTGTACAACCCTCACTATCCGTTACCGTTAGTTCTACGGTATAGTTGCCCGGGCTGTTATAAGTATGTATAAAGGGAGCTGTAGTCAGGGTTTCAATCACTCCGTCGCCATAATTCCATGTCCATGAAACAATCGGGTCGGTACCATCAGACGTTGACTGATCATTGAATACAATAGGGGCCATGGAGCAGGTTCCGGGCACATCTGGTTCGAATGCCGCCGTGGGCCCACTTACGTGTATGTAGTTGGTTTTGATGAGGGTGTCTTTACAACCATCTCCCAGTGTGATAATTAATCTCACGGTATATACACCATTCTGGTGATAGGTATGGTGAACGGTTCGGCCTGTACCTAAACCACCATCTCCAAAATCCCACTGATACGAGCTAACGAATTGTGGATTGGATGTAGAGGTAAAAGGAATGGCTACTTTACGGCACACATTGGTATCCGGTGTAGAGAATTGAGCCTTTTCATCGTACACGTTCACCGTTCTGTAGGCGGTATCACTACAACCTGTAATACTGTTATATGCTACCAGCATTACACGATAAGTGCCGGCAGCTGCATACGTATGGGTAGGACTCAGTTGTGTGGAGGTATTACCATCCGCAAAATCCCATAATACGGTTTCAGCACCCACCGAACGGTTGATAAAGTTTCTGGTGAATGGAGCAGCACAGGTTGCTGAAGTAATCATTCGTGCAATAGGCGGCTCAATGCGAATATAATCTTCAAATTTGAGGGTATCAGAACAACCGTTGTTCCATACAATCAATGTAACATCGAAGTATCCGGTATCGCGGTATTTATGTTCCGGATTTTGAAGCACGGAGGTAGCGCCATCACCAAACTCCCACAACCAGCGATCCACGTTACCAATGGTGGTGTCTGTAAAGAGGATAGCCTGCCATGCACAGGTAACGCGCGGTGTAGCCGTAAACCCTGTAATGGGACGGTCACCGGCACGGATGCCTAGTGGAACAATCACCGTATCCTTACAACCGGAGGCGGTTGTGATGATCAGAGAAATATCGTGCATGCCTGCGGCAAAAGTGTGTGTAGGTGTTTCATCAGTAGAGGTGGCTCCATCCCCAAAATTCCATAGATATGAAGTTACCGGATCAGTAGCATTTACCTCTGAGGTGAACGTCCAGGTAAGAGGTGCACAACCTTCCTGTGGCAAATCAAGGATACTTGCAGAAGGGAGGCTGATGTTTATCAACTCCTGTTGGGTTACCCTGTCGGTACAACCATTGGCATTGGTAGCGGTTAAGGTAACGGTATATGTACCTTCCGTTGTGTATGTATGCGACGGGTTCACAGCCGTAGAGGTATTGCCATCGCCGAAATTCCACAAATAAGATAAAGCCTGAGCACTGGTATTGGTGAAGTTAACGGTGAGGGGTACACTACAGGATGAAACCGGTGCTGCCGTAAATGAAGCCTGTGGTTTTGGAAGCACGGTGATGTTTTGCGAGAGTGTATCGCTGCAGCCCCCGGAGCTCACAATTAAGCGTACGGTATAGGTACCGGGTATAGTGTAAGTTTTTGATGGGTTGTTTTGGGTAGATGTGGTGCCATCTCCAAAATCCCAACTGGCATCTGCTCCTACCGGAGTAGTGGTATTGGTAAATACAGCCGGAGATCCGGCACAAATGGTTGCGGGAAAACTGAAACCGGATTGAAGGTGGCCGATCACAATGGTGTTATTCATCACCAGAGAATCCGCACAACCACTGCTGTTGCGCACGACCAATTTAACGGTATAACTTCCATTGGTAGTGTAGGTATGAGAAGGGTTCTCTGCAGTGGATGTTTGGCCATCACCAAAATCCCATACATAAGTTAGTGTACCCGTTCCCGTTGAGTTGTTTTGAAAATTTATTCCGGAAGGAGCAAAACAACTGGTTGGGTCTGAATGCGTAAATCCGGCATTTACACCGGTAGATACATTAATATATTGTGGACGCGTAATGGTGTTGCTGCAACCAAAACTATTTGTAACGAGTAACGAAACATTGTAGATACCCTGAGCTGTGTACGTATGTACCGGATTGGGCTGATCATCTGATATACCATCTCCAAAGTCCCATATCCAGTTTGTAATGTTTCCTGAACCCGGTTGTGTGGCGTCAGTAAACTGAACAGGCAAAGGATAACAACCGGTTGTGGTATTGGCTGTGAAATTGATGCTTGGCAAAGCGTGCACTGTAATATACTGTGTACGTACTATGGAATCCTGACCATCATCGCCTTGTACGAACAATCGAACTGTATATTGGCCCGGATTAAAATAGGTTACCGAAGGAT
>JAHBTM010000047.1 GCA_019638635.1 Ferruginibacter sp.
GATGCATTATTAATGAATTATAAGACCTTTTCATAATTAGCGCTTTCTGTGCATATGTTTTACGTGATAGTCTTGTATATATTTTAAATAAAACGGGATGGATGGCTAAAAGCTTTGACCGTCTTTTTAAATACAGCGCAATTTTATTTATAGTGCTTGAGCTATACATTGATTCAATCTCAATGATAAACTTTTCCAAATGTTGTTTTCTATTATTTTGAAGCCTGAAAATTTCAAATAGCATTGTTCTTTGGATAGCCTCAATATATATATAATTACTTTGAATTGGCGCTTCAAGGCATAAAAGCTTCATATTTTGAAGCCTGTTCATCGTTACTTCATATTGATGATGTGAATCACTGTTTTTTATATAACTATTATTTCTTCGGATAAACATATTTACAGGAGAAGACACTTTAATGTAATGTGGGAACTTACACAATACACGGATATGCCATTCCCAATCCTGAAAAGATAAAGCTTGCTCATTAAACTGAAGGTTATTTTTTAGAATGTATTCTCTACGAATCAATGAACCGCATATTGGCCAAACTACATCAGCATTCAAAAAGCGTAACAGATCATCCTGATCATAAAATCTGTTCCAGAATCTAGTTGCATCGGATGGTGTATTTTGAAATATAGCTGTTTGAAATACCAACATATCTAAATCATCGTGCTTTTCACATTCTTTCATCCTAAAATTCAGACAGTCGGAAGTTATAAGATCATCCGAATCAAAAAATATAACCCACTTCCCTTTTGCCATTTTCAATCCAAGGTTTCTGCATACCGATGCACCTTGCATTCCATCCATCCTTCTAAGGTGTTTAACTCTGACATCGTTACTAATCCACCCTTCTATTTGTTGTACCTCAAATAAAGATGTACCATCATCTACAAGAATAAGTTCCCAATTTTGAAAAGTTTGCGTTTGAAAAGACTTTATTGTTTCGAGCAGCAAATCTATTCTGCTTTTAAAAGGAATTATTATGGAAAAAAATGGAATCAAAAAAAAAATCAATTCAAAATAGTATTCAGTAAAAAGGCTCTTTTTTCTTCAGAGAATAAGGAATATAGTTTTTGGGAATTTTGAATTCTATCATCAATTTCCAATGGCTGAATGAATGTATCAAAGCTTATATGACTTATACTTTCCGAATCAAAAACCTTTATACTATTTCGTGTCAATAAATTGTAAACGGATGACTTTTTATTCAGATAAACCTTCTTGCCCATATAAATAAATGCGAAAATATTGGCACCGGCTTGTGATCGGTGATGATTCATAATGACAACATCTGCCTGTTGAATCAATTTCAGGTATTCTACCAATGGAATAAACTCCATTAAACCCGTAAAAGATGCACCATGCAACATTATGGCTTTCTTTGAAATCACTTTTGCATACCATTTCAAACCATAACTTAATGGGGCTATAATTTGGTAAGCATTCCTCTTGAATCCAGATAACAGGTTTAATGCTTCTAAGTGATTGTTTGTAGGAGTTGCTGAATTCCCTAACCATATTATATTTTTTCCTGAAGGCTGATGGTTTAAGTTGGGGGATATTTTCTGCAATCCCAAATCATAGAAGAACTCTTGAAACTTTACCGAAACACCATAAGCCGATTCAATAATGCGAATATCATCGACATTCCAATGGTACATACAATCTAATCTACTTAAGAAAGTTTTTCTGTTGTTAAACAACCATTTGTATCTTGCTTTCATACGTGAATGGTATGTGCAATACTCCTTCAACATTCCTAACCATTTCATCGGCTGCATTGATTTCTGGAACATGGAATTCCTTAATCTTCTTTCAACCAATTTATATGTTGAAGACCCGAAATTATATTTTATCAATTCAGGTGTTTGTTCAAGAAAATCACCTCCCCATAAAAAGAGTCCGATCGGGATTGTATAATCAATTTTTTCAAGATATGGCACGAACCGGTCATCAAACCAATGTATAAATACCTTATCTCCTGATTGTAAGTTTTTAAAAACATCGTCTAAAGCTTCACTTCCATATGGTGCTACAAGACCTTTATGATGCTTCACATATTTTCCTGGAAATTTAAAAGTATATACATACACATTTTTTTGTGGTGAAACCTTTTCTGCAATTTCAATAAATGTTTCGATGAACTTGTCATCGATCATAATATGGTAATTCATTAAACTATAAAAGAATTAGTACTATAAGATGCAATCAGTAACAATTTGAACTTTAAAATGGATAATTAAATGGATGAACACAAGTACTATGATTGTAACAGTTCCCAATGGTTATCATTTAAATGCACCGTTCCCCAAGAACGATGCGTGAAAGTTTTTACATTATCTTGATTTTCAATTTCAAATAAAGGATAATGATGAATACCATCCCATGATGTAGTATGTGTTGACTGATTGATACCTATACTGACTGTATATAGTCCGGGTGAGAGGATAGTATTCATTAATCGAAATCTCAGCTCTTGAAGTCCTGGGACTGCACTTAGGAAAAACCCATCATCCCAGCTAAACGCAACACCTACTTTCACCCCTTCCGCATTGTAAAATGTAACACTCACATTGGCGTTTTTGATTTGCTCCAATACCTCCAGCTTCATTCTGATCTCCGGGTGTTGATTCATATCCAACTTTGGAATCACGGTTTCAAACCCTTTGATAAACACATCAGTTAATTTAACCGGGGAATTCGCATTATTATAACTACGATAATTGTCAACTGATGGCCTAAGATCGTTATCGTATCCCGTCTTAAAGTATTGTTGAATAACACTTGCAGCATTTCCGGTTAATTCTACTTGACCGTTACTTAGTAGAATCCCATTCTGACAGAGTTGTGAAACAGCAGACATATTATGGCTAACAAACAAAACAGTTCGCCCTTCACCTTTACTTACCTCTCCCATCCTACCCAGACATTTTTTTTGAAATTCCGCATCACCCACTGCCAACACTTCGTCCACAATGAGTATTTCGCTCTCCAGGTGTGCTGCTACAGCGAATGCCAGACGAACATACATTCCAGATGAGTATCTTTTCACCGGTGTATCAATATACCTTTCCACTCCACTGAAATGCACAATTTCTTCGAGTTTCCTGGAAATTTCCTTTTTTCGCATTCCGAGAATAGCTCCATTTAAAAAAATATTCTCCCTGCCTGTAAATTCTGGATGAAATCCGGTACCCACCTCCAGTAAACTGGCAATCCTTCCTTTAATTTTCACTATACCAGATGTAGGAGCTGTTACCCGGCTGAGGATTTTTAAAAGTGTGCTTTTACCTGCGCCATTCCTTCCAATAATTCCTACAGTTGTTCCTTCTTCAATTGAAAAATTGATATCACGAAGGCTATATACCACTTGTGAGTGCCCTTTACTATCTCGCCTGTTGGTTTCGCCTATTTTCAAAAACGGATCTTCTTTACCCCGCACCCCAGCCCACCAGCGCTGCAGATCATGGCTTAAAGTTCCAGTTCCGATTTCACCAAGCCTATAAATTTTGGAAAGTTTTTCAACTTGAATTGCTGCGCTCATTATATAGTATCTACAAATGATTTTTCAACCCGGTTAAAAACAAGCATTCCGGATATTAGAATTAAGAATGCAAACAAACTCACATACAGTAATGCGCTCCAGGTAAATTCACCTTTCCCAAGTAAGCCTAGACGAACACCTTCAATAACAGGTGCCATAGGGTTCAAAGAAATTA
Organism: Ferruginibacter sp.; assembly: GCA_019638635.1. GTDB lineage: Bacteria > Bacteroidota > Bacteroidia > Chitinophagales > Chitinophagaceae > Ferruginibacter. The sequence continues at coordinate 3,730 of JAHBTM010000047.1, forward strand.
AGGATTTATACTTTTCCGGTGCAGCACTTAATGGATATATAATAGGCGTTGCATACATTAGAAGTTGAACACCGAAAGTTACTAAAAAAGTCAAATCCCGATATTTTGTAGTCATAGCAGAAATAATCATTCCAAATCCTAACCCTAACACAGCCATAATCAGAACCAAATAAGGGATCAGCAAAATGTATTGTGTAGGATTAAACGTATAATTTTCAAAAAATATAAACCATAATAAAACAATAAGTAACATTAGCAATTGAACACCAAAACGTATCAGATTGCTAACAATGATACTCAAAGGCATAATGAGTCTAGGAAAATAGACTTTCCCGAATACACTGGCGTTGTCTTTGAACACAGTAGAAGTTTTCAACAAACACTCTGAAAAATAGTTCCACATTACTACACCAGTCATGTAGAAAAGGGGTTGAGGAATTCCGTCTGTACTGATGCCTGCAAGATTACCAAAAATGATAACAAAAATCACAGTTGTAAAAAAGGGTTGAATAAAAAACCACAAGGGCCCCAATACCGTTTGTTTGTAAAATGAAACAAAATCTCTTCGAACCAACAATGATAAAAGATCTCTGTAATTCCAGATGTCTTTTAAATTCAGGTGAAACAAAGATTTCTTTCCGGATATTACCATATCCCATTTTTCAACACCATTATCCTGTTTTGTATTCTTCAGCAATTGGGTCATTGACGTAGCATCTCTTTTAATAAACCATTTATTTTTGTTTTATAAACCTCATAACTAAAGTGCTCAATTAGCTTTTCCTTATTAGGCTTTGAAGCTTCAAGGTTATTTAATTTTGCCAGTATGGCCAACTTAAGTGCTTGTATATCATCCGGGTCAACCAAGGTTCCCAACTCACCATTCAGCAATGCATCTACTGATCCATCTTGATTTCCGGCGATAACCGGCAATCCATAATACATAGCTTCAATGAATACAATTCCAAAACCTTCCTTTTTACTGGGCATCACGTATAAATCGGCCAGATTAAAATGTTCTGCTAATTCATGGTCGGGTAAAAACCCAGTCAAAAATACTTTTCCACGAATACCCAGGTTTTCTATTTCATTATCAAGTGATGCTTTTTCTTTTTCATCATAACTACCGCCGATTAAATAGAACACATCGTCTCTATCACATGAAATTTGTGCAAGAGCTTTTACTACATTATCGTACCCTTTATACTTTTCTTTTGCGGAGAGGCGTGTTAAGGTAAAAATTACATATACATTTTCCGGGATGTTGTATCGTTTTCTAAGATCTAGGTAGTACTCGGAAGGTTTATGCAAAGGCAGGAAGGGGTCTAGTGCATTATTCAACACCATTGTTTTTTCCTTTTCAATTCCGTGCATTGCAATGAGTGAATCTCTTGTAAAATGACTTACTGCAAGCATCATATCACAGAATCGCAACATATTGGTTTTGCGTCGGCTCAGGCTTCCCCAAACTTCAATACCGTGGGCAAACATAATAACTTTCGTTGAGGGTGATAACATTTTAATCGCCCTTCCAACAACCAATAAATTGATATGGCTTAATATAACTACGTTTGCTTTCCTACCTCTCCTAATAGCATCCAAAATAAATCCGGCCTTGTTTACTCCGTAACCAATAAACATCTCATTCGGAAAGTATGGATTACCATACGCATGCTTTTGTTCGTCATGCATACTTAATACACTAATGGTAGTATGGTGTTCAATTGCATATTCATGCAGTGCTTTACCTGCTATTCGGCAAACTTTTTCAATGCCACCAGTAGCAGAAAAAACTTTTAAAGTAAGTAGTAAGATGTCAGCCAATGAATAAACAATATTTAATCTTAAACAGCATGTTTAGTCTTGTATAAATTGAATCGTTGAATCAATTCATTTTCCAGCCTGTGAGGCATACGCCTAAATACTTCATATTTACTATTTCCAATGATCAAATTTTCAGGTTGAGCGCTTATTGCATCAATCAGCATTTCGATTTCCATTTCATACTGACGATAAGCGACCATGTGAAAAGTATCGTTCATGTAAACTGGCACCTTTTTTCTTTCGATTATGATTCCAGAATCAACAGCTTCGTTCACTACATGAGTAGTTACGCCGATGATTTCATCATAATAAATAGCCCATTTCAGTGCGTCTAATCCTTTTACATCGGGTAACCATGCCGGATGAGCGTTAATCACGCGAAAGTTATGAACAATTTTAGATTCAACTATGTTTCCGGTTGCCAGTAAAATGCAATCTATACCGTTTTGATTCATTAATTCATCCGCTAACTCTGAGCTATGCACTTCAATGTATTCAAGTCCGAGATTTTTACACATAGTCTCGGGTTCAATTTGAATGACTTTTGAGGGTCGATGGGATATCAGTGGAATAAAATTTTTTCTTTCCACAAATTCCCTTGCAATGACTAAAGGCCGATCCCCCCTGGCAACCAAATGCAAAATAAGGTCCTGAGTTTTTCTATGTGGCCTGTTAAAGGTTAAAACTACTACCATGTGTTAATCAGGCTCTAATGACTCATTTTTGAAGTTTGCAATAGAAGTAGAGATAACATTTGGCTCCAGTGCAATTTACCATTCATGAATCGGTTGTAATTTTTCTGTGTCGAACTATCTGCATTGGAAACCATATCCCGCAAGTATTGGCTATTTTGAAGCCAGTTAGAGAACGGGAAACTAAATCCCATTTTGGGTCTATTCCAAATTGCTTCAGGAAGCTGACTTCTAAATGCATCAATTAAAAGTTGTTTTTTGTAAGAGCCTGAAAATTTGAGTGAAGGATAGATGCTTTGAACATAACGTACCAACTCGTTGTCCAGCATTGGAACCCTGATTTCTACACCATGTGCCATGCTCATAACATCAGCGTCTCTAAGCAACTGGTTTTGCATATAGAGATTGAACTCCATCCAACTTGCTTTGTTACCTGGTTTTAAAACATCAACATCTCCTAACACCGGTTGCATTTTCAAAATTTCCCAAACTTCTTTTTCTGAAGCATTCAATTGTTTTGCAATTTGATAAGGAGAAAAATGTCCACGAAGAAAAAGATAAATACCTTTTATTCCCTGCAGTTGGAGAAAGGATAATCTATCCAATTGTTTAAGACCTGCACTACCGAAATTACTTAATGCCTGTACGGGTATTTTTTGCAACCTGCTAGCAAGAGACATCCGAGTAAAACTTGGATACCCGCCAAAAAGTTCATCGCCACCTATACCTGACAGAACTGCCTTCAACCCCTTCTCTCTTGCATATTTACTGATGAACCAGGTGTTGATTCCATCACACCCTGGCATATCCATATCATTGAGAATTTCCTTAAACGAGTCGTGAAATTCAGATTCAGTTAGCAAATGCTGGTAAGCGTTACATTTCAAATCATTCAACAACAAATCCTGATACTTTTTTTCAGAATATGCAGCTTCAGTAAAATATAAAGAAAATGTATTCAATGTGCTTTTACCCACATTGGCTGCCACACGAGCAATAACACTTGAATCTAATCCTCCGCTTAAAAACACACCTATAGGTGCATCTGCAATGAGGTGGCGCTCAACTGAATCATAAATTATTTGCTGTACATCTCTTATAATCGTTTCTTTATCTTGAATTTCTCTGGTATAAGTGAAATGAGCAAAAGATTGATAGCTGTACGTACAGTTGGAAGCATTGTATTTTATAAAACAACCTTTATGAAGTGGAAGTACATTTTTAATGGTGGTTACAGGTTCTGGGATATGTCCATACGCGAGTAAGTACACAGGCCAATGACTGTTTTCCTCCTGTAAATACGGGATTGCTTTCAAGGCTTTTATTTCTGAAGCAAATGCGAGTCCTCCGTTTTCAAGTGAATAATACAATGGTTTAATTCCGGCAGGATCCCGAACTATGTAAAGTTCCTTTTTTAGATTATCCCAAAGCGCAAACGCAAACATCCCACTAAACCTTGCAAATGCCTGTGTATTCCATTGAGCAAAAGCAGCGAGGATGACTTCTGTATCAGTATGATTGGTAAATGAATAACCTAATGAAATAAGTTCCTGTTTAAGAACCGGAAAATTATAGAGCTCGCCATTATACGTAATAGAATATCGATTGGCATAATGCATGGGTTGTTCTCCTGCTTTCGATAAATCCTGCAGAGCCAACCGTCTATTTCCAAGTACAAGATGTTGCTCATTAACAGAATAGGTTCCACCTGAATCAGGACCGCCATGCACCAATCGGTCACACATGGTGTTCGTCCACTCCATCAGTAAAGTATTCGAAAATCGGGGATTAATTACTCCGGCAATTCTACACATGGGCAACCTGAACAGGTTCGTTCAAATGAACAGCTTTTACGTATTTGCTGTAATGCTGCTTGAAATCTTCATAAGTATGTTGTATACCTTGTTCCAATTCAATAATCGACTCCCAACCTAACTTATGTATTTTATCTACATCCAGCAATTTTCTAGGAGTTCCATCAGGTTTACTTTCATCAAAAATCAACTCTCCAGTAAAACCGCTGATAGCCTTTATATATTCAGCAATTTCCTTTATAGTATGATCTGTACCGGAACCAATGTTCACGATCTCAGGGGAATCATATTTCTGCATAAGATAATAACACGCCATTGCCGCATCGTCTACATGTAAAAATTCACGACGTGGTTTACCGGTACCCCAAATGGTTACAGAGGGTTTATTATCCTGTGCTGCTTCGTAAAATTTACGGATTAAGGCTGGAAGTACATGAGAATTTTGCAGGTGGTAGTTATCCCCCGGCCCATACAAGTTCGTTGGCATAACGCTGATGAATTTGCAACCATACTGCTTATAGTAAGATTGACACATATTAATTCCGGCAATTTTTGCCAGAGCATACGGGGCATTCGTAGGTTCGAGTAAACCGGTCATCAAATATTCTTCCTTGATAGGCTGAGGGGCATTTTTCGGATAAATGCAACTGCTGCCTAAGAACAATAATTTTTCAACATTGTGTTTATAGGCAGCATGAATAACATTGGTCTGTATAGCCAGATTATCAAAAATAAAATCAGCAGGATATGTTTGGTTTGCCAATATACCACCCACTTTCGCAGCAGCCAAAAACACATATTTAGGATTTTCAGCCTGAAAAAATTCATCTACCAAGGATTGATTCCTTAAATCCAATTCGAGAGAAGTTCTGGTTATAATGTTGGTGTACCCTTTCTTCTTAAGTAACCTCACGATGGCACTACCCACAAGTCCATTATGGCCGGCAACATATATTTTTTCCGAGAGTAACATATCTCCTGTTAAATTAATAGTCTAAGATAATATTCTATCCTGTAAAATCAGTTTAAACCTATCTCTTTTTTTAAATTATCTTCCAGTTTACATCGTTTTCATTTGGCCTATTTAGGAAGCAATTCCAAATCATTCAGGTTGAAGGAAGCCGTTACAATCAAACCAAGACTGTTGATAAACACTTTAGCTTTTTTTCCTATTACTTCAAGCACAATGCCTTTGTAGTGCATCAAAACCCCACTGGACACCATAACCTGATCATGTATTACCGGATTTTTTTCTACGGACACTTGAGTGAATTCTTTCAAAAACTTACGAATTATATCAATCTCGCTTTCCGGAACCACAGCCGGCTTACCTAGCCAGTGCACAAAGTTAATAATCCCCGGCACCTGTGTAATATCCCATTTTTTTACCGGTTCTACATGAACAAAAACATAGCCTTTGAATAATGGTTCAGTAACCAGCTTTTTACGATCACTCCACTGCTTTAATGTAGTACTTAAAGGGCAATAATGTTCTATCTGCCGCTCTTCCAAAAGCGCAGCTACTTTTTTCTCCCAACGGGGTCGGGTGTACACCACGTACCATTTTTTTTCCGACATGACAAAGCTTCGCTAGTCCTCAGTTACATATAATTTTTAACTGAAGACATATTCAAAAAAATCTATTTTAAACTCTCATTGGTTATCAAGTGCTTAGAGAAATACAAGTGTTTTGTTTGAAACACTTATTTTTTCCTGAAGGCTCTTTTCAACTTAGGTAGAAATCCCCAAATATTTTTAAACCCTGGATATTTTTCATCAGAAGAATAATACCCTCCCCTTTCACCTCCATACCCGTAACCATACCCGTAACCATATCCATATCCATACCCATAGCCATTTCCATACCCTCCAAACGAATAATTGAACAAATGAACCCCCCTTGGTTTTATGCCATTAAACACTACACAAAGATTATTGAACTTCCGCTCACGTTGCAAACTTTGCAATAACTTCAGATACACATTTGGGGTTACTGCATGTCTTACCACGTAAATGGTTGTTTCTGCAAATGAGTTCAATAACTGGGAATCAGTAACCGGACCAATAGGCGCCGAATCAATAATAACATAATCGAATTGCTGTTTTAGTTTCATCATCATTTGTTCAAAAGTTGACAATGCAATTAATTCAGTTGGATTGGCCGGAATAGGTCCGGAAGGAAGTACAAATAAGTTATTGTACGCGGTTGGTTTAATAATTTCGTCCATCGTAGCCTTACCAACGAGATAACTACTAATGCCCGGGTTGCGTTCCACTTTTAATTGTTTACTAATCTTTGGCTTTCTCAAATCCATTTCCAGCAATGCTACTTTTTTACCATTTAGTGTTAAGCTAATGGCAAGATTTGTCGCAATAAAACTTTTACCTTCACCTGAAATGCTAGAGGTTACTAAAATAGAATTACTCACTTCACTTAATCCTATAAAGCCCAGATTCGTTCTAAGCGACCTGAATTGCTCGGCTACTACCGTTCGTTTCCCTTCGGTAATGGCAATATTGTCTTTGTTATTATTCTGGATAATTTCACCCACTACGGGTACATTGGTTTTATCCTCTATTTGGGATCTGAACATCACTTTGTTATTCAAAGTTTCCTGCAATTGAACATAAATAATGAATGCCAATAACCCGATTATAAAACCTGCTAAGTAATAATTATTTGGAATCGGTCGAATGGGTCCGGATGCAAATCCACTTTCAAGAATCCTAATATCAGCAGATGTGGATGCTGAAGATAAAGCAGTTTCTTCCCTTTTTTGAAGCAGATATGTATAGATGTTATTTTTAATCTCCTGTTGACGTCCGATATCCAGTAAAAGCCGTTCCTTTTCAGGAATTTCATTATAAAGGCGCTGATTGTCATTTAGGTTGACAATGATATTGTTCCTTTCAGCAATAAATGCATTTCTTAAATTTTGAATATTCTCCAGAATGTCATTTTTAATCCTGTTTACTTTTTCATTTGCCAAAAAAACTGCTTCACTTTTTTCTCCGGAAACAGCTTCAGCCCTGTCCCTGTCAAACTCTGCCTGATACAATTGCCGTAAGATGTCGGCCAGAATTGGATCGGACACCAGATTAAGCGATGGAACAACCCCTGGAGCCTTGTTTTTACTAATAACGTACTTCTCAATATCTGTCAATACCTCCATTTGGAGTTCTATCATATTTTTTCTTTTATCCAACTCAGAAACATTCGCCAGATAAAGTGCCCCCTGTGCTGTTAAGTTTGTAGCAGCATTTGCTGATTTAAACTGCTGCATACTTTTTTCTACACTATCTAATTGTTGAATTACCGTATTCAAACGTTCATCTATAAACCGAAGGGTATTGGTTGCAATTTGATTCTTATCTTCTATACCTTCTTTATTATACACTTCAAACAATTTGTTGAGCACATCGATTCCTTTCTGAGGTACAGGTGTTTCAATTTTTACATCCAATGCTGTGGAACCATAGGATAAGGGAGCCGCTCTCAGTGTACTGATAATTTTGGAGGCCTCTCGTTGAATATTGCTGAATACAACAAAATAATTTTTACCCGTTACATTCTGATTGTATTTTTCATTTGGCTGAATTATATAATCTGTTTTATTAACAGAAAATGTGGATCCAAATTTTATATGCTTATTATTTATTTCGATTTGCCCTTTTTTCCAGTCTATTGTATAGGAAAATTTCCCTCCCGGATAAATTTTATCTTTATCGGTTGCAATAAAAAAAACAGGTGCATTATCGCCATACAATTCTTCAGTTTGTACTTTACCTTGATTAAAAGAAGTAGCGTAAAGGTCTAACTGTTTCACCACTTCCTGCATTAAGGTATTTGAACGAAGAACTATAATTTCATTTTCTACAGATTTTTTTTCGGTGAAAATGTTCATAGCATCCAACACTTTGCTCTCGCTTCCCCGATTGGGATCTTTTATCAAAACCTTTGATGAAGCAATGTAAATCTTGGTCTGTGAACGCAGGTATATGTATGAAACCAGTAGGGCGATTGTTGTAAGTAATATGAATATAGGCCAAAAAGGCAAATAACGGTGTATAATCTGAACAAGGATATTCGCCTGGGGCTTGTCAGAAATGAATTGATCGTCTGTCATTGATAATTCTGTTAAAGAAAACGGTTCAGCAGTAAGAAAATAAGAGATGCGCCACTGGCAATTAACGAAAGTGTAATCTGTAAATTCCTTCGCTTTTCTTCTCTTTCCAGTTTAGCGTAATCAGGTGTAACATATACTATATCATCTGATTGTAAATAGTACCATTCAGTTTCAAAAACGGATAAATCCTTTAGGTTAATTTTTTTAAAGTGTTTTTCATCTTTCACTTCACGAATAACGAATACCTGATCTGCATTACCCTTTTCGCTGATGTCACCACATTTGGCCAATGCATCAAAAAGTGTGATTCGTTCCTCATCTAAGTTTAGCACTTTGGGAGTAGCAACGCCTCCCAAGACCGTAATTTTTCTATTCAAATAGGCCACGTTTACCAAAGGTTCTTTTAAAAAGGGCTTTAAATCGTGTTGAAGTTTTTCAGCTAATTCGCTTCGTGTTAAACCTTCAACTTGTAACTCTCCTAAACGATATATTTTAATTGTCCCTTCCTTGCTTACTAAATACCCCGGTACCGCAACCTTATCGGTTTCACCAGTTCCTTTTATTACAGTTGAGTTGAATCTGGCATTTTCTTCCAAACTCAAACTATTGATACTAATTGCTAAGTTATCGCCCTGCCTGATTTTAGATTCAATTTTATCAGAGACAAAATATTTTACGCTGGTGTCTTTTTGAATGCTGCTGAAATACGTGGTTTTTTGAGGGATTCTACAAGAACCACCCATAATCATCAGAGCAGCGAGTATTGGGATCAAATACGACAGTTTAATACTGTTCTCCCGGTAATATTGTCTGAACATCTAATTATTTCTCCTTCTTTCTGTTTTCAATGAAGCCATCCTCTTCTACAAATTTCGTTAAAAATATTGAATTTTAACGCTTTGTCGTTTCAATCTAGGAACTCTTTCATGGAGTTTACACTGATTTTATTGGGCTTTACCGGGCTAAAAATAGACGAAATCGACTGATTTTCAGGCAGAACTTTTATCCACAAGTTCACATATTGGCAATCTACTAACGATAACTCTCATCTACTTTGCGTATTTTGCACTGTTTTCTGATTGGTTACTATTTATGAAATTAGACGTTTTAGCTTTTGGTGTACATCCCGATGATGTGGAATTGAGTTGCAGCGGTGTCTTATTAATCGAAAAAAGCCAAGGCAGAAAAACCGGCGTCATCGACTTAACCCGCGGGGAACTGGGTACACGAGGAACTGCCGAAACCCGTACCGAAGAAGCCGCAGTGGCCTCAGAAATACTCGGACTTTCCATTCGTGAAAACTTAGATATGGCAGACGGGTTTTTCCAGAACGACGAAGCCCATCAAAGAAAAATCATCACCGCCATTCGCTCCTACCAGCCCGACATTGTATTGTGCAATGCCCTGGAAGACCGGCACCCCGATCATGGTCGTAGTGCAAAACTGGTAGAAGATGCCGCATTTTTATCCGGACTCAGAAAAATTGAAACATATAGCAATGGAGAACCACAACAAGCGTGGCGCCCCAAATATGTGCTACACTATATTCAAGACCGTTATATGCAGCCGGATTTTGTCATTGATATCACCCCCGTATTCGAAGCTAAACTGGCTTCTATTCAGGCGTATCAAACACAGTTCTTTACGCAGCAGGTATCAGCTAATGAACCTGAAACGTACATCAGTACCCCCGGATTTCTGGATAGCATCATTTACAGGGCTAAAATGTTCGGAAAAATGATTGGTGTGGAATATGCTGAAGGATTTGTTTCTAAAAAAACCGTAGGTCTCCAACACCTGAATCAACTCATCTTAAAAAACACATAACCCATTTATATTATTTTATGGCCACTCCAAAATTCGCCAACGTAAAAGGCTCTCAATTTCATCAGGAACTGAAAAGAAGGGTTCAACAGTATTTTCAAGACAAGAAAAAGCCCATGTCGGGTAACGCTACTCTGTACACAAAGGCTATTATTCTCTTTCTGATTTACTTTGCGCTTTACGTGCACCTCGTTTTCTTCACTCCGCCTACTTGGCTGGCCATCCTTGAATGTATTCTGATGGGTGGAGCTACCGCAGCTATTGGTTTCAATGTGATGCACGATGGGTCGCACGGTTCGTTCAGCAAAAGTAAAATGGCCAATAAGCTGGCTGCTTTTTCAGCCAACATTCTGGGTGCCAGCGGCATCATGTGGAATAACAAACACAACATTATACACCATACATACACCAACATTGACGGTGTGGATGACGATATTGAAATTAAACCCCTGCTGAGAATGTGCTCTACACAAAAGAAGCGTTGGATTCATCAGTTTCAGCATATCTATGTATGGTTCCTGTACACACTCCTGCTCCTCGTTTGGTTGTTTGTGTCTGATTACACAAAATATTTCCGTCAAAAAATTGGCGACTTACCCTTGAAGAAAATGAGTGCCTGGGATCATTTTGCTTTTTGGTTTGCTAAGGTGATGTATCTTTTTATGATGATCATCATTCCAATTTATTTGCTGGGATTTGTAAGTTGGTTGGTTGGGTTTTTGGTGATGACCATGTTCTCCGGTTTTGTACTCAGCATCGTTTTTCAATTGGCGCATACCGTGGAGGTTACTGAGTTTCCTACGCCTGCGGAAGAAACGAATAAGCTTGAAGCCGAATGGGCCATCCATCAGGTACAAACCACTGCCAATTTTGCCACCAGAAATAAATTGTATACGTGGTTGTTGGGCGGATTGAATTTCCAGATTGAGCACCACCTGTTTCCAAAAATTTCACACGTGCATTATCCGGCTATCAGCAAAATCATTAAACAAACCTGCCAGGAATTCGGTATTCCATACCACGAATACCCAAAGATGCGCCAGGCTATTGCCTCACACACCAACTATCTCAGAAAAATGGGCAAGGAGTAAATCTTTTCTCTTTTTTGACAGCCCTGTGCCATACTTCTATCGCTGTTTCCAGATACAATGGATACCAGTTATACCCCTGCGTTGGTAATCCATTGCCATTGCGTATTTTTGATGCTCAATTTTTTATATGTCGGAAGAGAAAAGTTTAAATTTTATTGAAGAGATAATAGAAGAACATCTGAAAGAAGGCAGGTACAAGAGCATCATTACGCGCTTTCCCCCTGAGCCCAACGGATATTTGCATATCGGGCATGCTAAAAGTATTACCCTTAATTTTACGCTGGCGCGGAAGTATGGCGGTATTACCAATTTGCGCTTCGATGACACCAACCCGGTTACTGAAGAAACCGAATACGTAGACAGCATCAAGGATGACATTCGCTGGCTCGGATACGAATGGGCGAACGAATTTTATGCCTCCGACTACTTTGAACAATTGTATGAATACGCCGTTGATTTGATTCAAAAAGGGCTGGCGTATGTGGATGACAGTACCTCCGATGAAATTGCCGCACTGAAAGGAACACCCACAGAACCGGGTAAAGACAGCCCCTTCCGCAACCGTTCCGTTGAAGAAAATATGAAAATGTTTTCTGATATGCGTGCAGGAAAATATAAAGATGGCGAAAAAGTACTGCGTGCCAAAATTGATATGTCTTCACCCAACATGCTCATGCGCGACCCGGTGATTTACCGTATTAAACATGCACATCACCACCGCACCAAAGACCATTGGGTGATTTACCCGATGTACGATTTTGCACACGGACAATCAGATAGTATAGAACGTATCACTCATAGTATCTGCACACTTGAATTTGTACCACACCGTCCGTTATACGATTGGCTCATTGAAAAACTGGAGATATTCCCTTCTAAGCAATATGAATTTGCACGTTTAAACATGACCTATACGGTAATGAGTAAACGAAAATTATTACAGTTGGTAAATGACAAAGTTGTTGATGGATGGGATGACCCCAGAATGCCTACTATTGCTGCATTCAGAAGGCGTGGTTATACACCGGAAGCCATCCGAATGTTTTGTGAGAAAATCGGAGTAGCCAGAAGAGATAATCTGATTGATTATTCCCTGCTCGAATTTTGCATTCGTGAACACCTGAATGAAACGGCTCCACGTGCAATGGTTGTTTTAAACCCGTTGAAACTCATCATCACCAACTATGAAGAACAAAAATCAGAATGGCTGAAGGCTGAGAATGTACCGAACAACCCTGAGGATACCAGGGACATCCCTTTTTCTAATACCCTTTGGATTGAGCATGATGATTTTATGGAGTCTCCGGATAAAAAATGGCACCGACTCTCCCCCGGAGGTATGGTACGCCTGAAACACGCCTACATCATTCAATGCAATGAAGTGGTAAAAGATGATAACGGGAACGTTATCGCACTGCATTGTACATACATTCCCGAAAGTAAGAGCGGAAATGACACCAGTGGCATTCAGGTTAAAGGTGTAATCCATTGGGTGAATGCACCTACCGCCGTAGATGCAGAAGTTCGTTTATACGATCGTTTATTTACTATAGAAGATACCGCCGACATTGAAGGTGATTTCAAAGAATATATAAACCCCGATTCTTTAAAGGTGGTGCAGGCAAAAATGGAGCCATGGTTAGCCGAAGTTGAAAACGGAAGCCGGTTTCAATTCTTACGTAACGGATATTTTTGCAAGGATAAAACATCCTCCCCCGCACTTCCGGTATTCAACAGAACAGTAACACTGAAAGATACCTGGCAAAAAGAAAAGAAAAAAGGATAAAAGATTACCTGTGAAATCTTTTTATTATTTGGTTTCATACTGCATCAGGGTTAATTTTGCAGCAAATTTCGGGATGTAGCGCAGCCCGGTAGCGCACACGTCTGGGGGGCGTGGGGTCGCAAGTTCAAATCTTGTCATCCCGACAAAAAGAGGCTGTTCTTTCTGAACAGTCTCTTTTTATTTATATAATAATGATACAATTTCATTGGGATGTAGTCCCGCCTCTGGCGGGACACACGTCTGGGGGGCGTGGGGTCGCAAGTTCCCCGCAACATGCGGGGTCATCCCGACAAAAAGAGG
>JAHBTM010000048.1 GCA_019638635.1 Ferruginibacter sp.
TACCCGGTATTGATCTTTTTCAGGCTCACCTTGTTTGAAGTACACCATGGCGGCAACCGGAAAGCTTCCCTGCACATTCGAGTTGTCGAAACACTCAATGTGTTCGGGAAATTCCTTCAACCTTAAATCAGCCTGCAATTGTTGTAAAATTTTAAATTTTTCATCGGCTGTTTTATCTTCCAAACGCAACATTTTACGCGCATCCAGTTCACTCTTGTAGAAGTTTACATTCTTAAGCGATAATTCAATCAGTTTCTTTTTATCTCCTCCTTTGGGAACAGTTACTTTCACAGAGGTATCCGGATAGTCAGTTTCAAATGGTAATACAATTTCCGCGGCCTCACTTTCAAATGTTTCACGCAATAACACAATGGCATAACGCAACACTTCATCTGCTGATTCTTCCAACTTCTTCTGTAGGGTAATGGTTTTGGTATTTACAATCATGCCATCATTCAAACCCAGATAATTCACATAGGCCGTATCGCCCTCTTCGAGTATAGAAAACACATCCAATTTGCCTGAAGTTGAATTCACCACCACCGAACGTGACTGATATTGAATGAGGTGTTGAATTTTATCGTTGTAATAAGCGGCTTTTTCAAATTCAAGTTTCCCGGCATGATACTTCATCATTTCCTTAAAGTGTTTCATCACCGGCGTTAAATTGCCTCTCAATAAATCTTTGATTTGCTCCAACCCGAGGGCATAATCTTCTGCCGATTGTAATCCTTCGCATGGCCCCTTGCAATTTCCTAAATGGTATTCAAGGCACACTTTAAATTTCTTTTTGGCAATATTGGATGGAGTTAAAGGGAGCTTACAACTTCTCAGCGGAATCTGCTCTTTAATGAACTCCAGCAATTCCTTTACTTTATGTATGGATGTATACGGGCCAAAATAGAGTGAACCATCATTCAGTTTTTTACGTGTGAAAAACACACGTGGAAACGGTTCACGCTTTACTACAATGTATGGATATGTTTTATCATCTTTTAAGCTGATGTTATAGAAAGGCTGATGTTCCTTGATGAGTGCATTCTCGAGGAGGAATGCATCGGATTCATTATTTACAATCGTAAATTCAATACGCGCAATACGATTGACCAGTTCAACGGTTTTATAATTTGTTTTTGTTTTCGAAAAATAACTGCTGATGCGCTTGCGCAGGTGTTTGGCCTTGCCCACGTATATCAATACGCCTTCTGCATTGTAATACTTGTATATCCCGGGCAGGGCCGGAATCGTGGGCGCTATGGTTGAAAAATGTTCCGGGGTCACTCGTTAAAATCCCATTTAATAATGATTTCTTTATCCACCACCGCATTGCCGTTTTGTTCATGCAACTGAATGATTTTGCAAGATGCTCCACTGTTCCAGATGAGTTGTTCTTGCGTTTTGTTATCGTTTTCCTTCATCCAGTACACACGGGTAACCTTTGAGGTTTCCGGATTTACATACACATCCCAACGTTTCAGGGATATAGAATCGGGAAGGGTGTTGTATGGTTCGTAAGACCATGTGTAGGTATTGATCGACTGATCTTCAAATTTACTTTCCTTAAACAACGATTTAAAATTGGCTGTATCTATAACGGGTGTAAGGAAGGGTGCAAATTGAGTTTGTAGATCTTCTACACGCAACCAGGTGCTATCGGAACGGCCGTTTTCAGTTACAATCATCAAAGGGTTCAAACCTCTTTCACGGATTTCAGCAATCTGTCCTTTTATGTATGTGGTAACCGGAAAATAATTTTCAGCAGTGTCTATAGTGGCTTCAGCCGGAGCAGGCATAGCAACGGGTTCTGATTTTTTAGCATTTCCGGAACAGGAGGATAATACCCAAATGCAAAAAGCAAGGATTGTGTACTTCATCCTGCAAAATTACGACAACTACATTCAGTTCAGCAACATGCAATGGAAGAGGATGTTAAAAACGGGTGGTGATGCCCATTTTAATTCCGATGTTGTATAAACGTTCGTTCATCGGGTAATCTTTGACGTAGGTAGACATCAACTGATAACGAAACTGTGGTCCTACCTGCAAGCGCACACCCTTCATCGGTTGATAACTAATAAAAGTTTCTACTCCGGCATTCATATTGAAACGGCGCAGGATAGTAGCGTCAGCGATATAGTGTTTATGATCGGCAGATACGATGAATGCATTTCCACCCGCCACATAAGTAGGTTGAATGGTGGCACCGGCATACCAGGTAATTTCATTGTTGCCAGCAAGGCGCACATCGGCACCTACCGGTACAGAGAACTGCATGGTGCTGCTGTTCAGTTGAATTTCATTGCCGTTGCCCACAGTTGAAAGATAGGTCGGGCGTATTTCAATGGATGGGTTCTGAGGAATATCGCTGTTCATCATCACGGTTGCCATACCTGCATGCGATAAACCAAAGGCATTGATTTTGTAATTGGTGAAGTTCATCTGCAACCCCGCTTTTAAGCGTACTGTCCGGTTTAGCTGATAATACACCCCTCCTCCCAATTCTATATTCATTGCGGGGTTATGTACCAATTCCAGTTTTGAAGTGGCAGAATTCGCAATCAGGGTAGATTGTAAAAAGGATTCCGGTGTAAAGTTAGGTTCACTGTGCAGTGTCCTGTATCCAAAAGAAGGCGTTACGTACGCATGATAACTCCAGGGGTTTTTCTTTTGCTTTTTATTCCGCATGGTATAGAAAGCATATTCATCTATCCAATGCGTAATCTTATTTTCATCAGCCATTTCTGTTTCAGATTGTTTGGCCATTGAATTTTCAAGGATATCAGCAATGGCTGCTTCAGTTTCCTTTGTTACTGAATGTTCATTGTCATCTCCTGAAAGAGAAGTAATACCTGCGGTTTCAGGAGTGGTTGTTTGTGTTTCTACAGATGCCAGAAGCAAGTTATCCAATTCTCGTGTAGGCGTTTCCGTAATACTCGATATGTTCTCGTCCGCTGCCAGATGAATATTCATATCCATCACAGGTTGTGGTGAAGATACCTGCATGGCAAAGGCATTGTTCAAGCCTGCGGTTATACTTCGGCCGATGATTGGCAATGCATCATCTGATTGATTCATATTCAATGATGCAGCGTACGATGGCTCATTTGAATTTTCAGCGGGGTGGCTGGATTCATTTTCAACCTGAGTCAATGGCAGGCCAATTGTTGTCAATTCATCCGGGGTAGCTGTGAAAGAAACCTCTTGTGTAGACAAGGCGAGGGGTTCGAGCCGGAGATTCAGAGACGCAATGTAGGCGGCATCTTTACCCACGGTAGGGCGGGTGTTGGAAACGCCGATAAACATTACTGAAGAAATCAAAATCAGGAGAGCGGACAGCGATGGCCATTTGCGGGACGGATGGATATCATTATAAATGCTATGCCAAACCTTTTTATTTGGGTACATCCTGAAGTGCTCCGTAGCATCCCGCAGGAATTGTTCAAATCCATCATCGTTGTAAAAACGTCTTTCCATTACTTTGTCCTACTTCAGTTTTTTAGGGCACATTTTTAACGCGAGGCCGCTTTTCGTTGATCAGCACTCTTGTACAAAATGTTTTTCTTTATTAAGATAGATTCGAGCATGGCTTTGGCACGGGTATATTGGCTGCGGCTGGTACTTTCTTCAATTTCCAGCATTTGCGCAATTTCCTTGTGCGAGTAGCCTTCAATGGCATACAGGTTCAAAACCGTTCTGTATCCCAGAGGCAGTAAACGAATACATTCTACCACTTGCTTGGCCTGCATGATGGAGGGAATGTAGTCTTCACGAATCATCAGGCTGTTGGCGTGGAAAATATCTACACTGTCATTAAACTTTTTGTTCTTCTTCAGGAAATTGATGCAGGTATGTACAATCACCCTGCGAATCCAACCTTCCAGCGCGCCTTCTCCGCGGTACTGATGCAATTGCGTGAAAACTTTAATGAACCCCTCTTGTAACATGTCTTCCGCATCTTCTTTGTTTTTGGCATAACGGTAGCAAACGCCCAACATGCGCGGACTGAAGCGATGATAAAGCGCTTCCTGTGCGGCTGCATGCTGCCGAATACTACCATTTAGCATTTGCTCTTCGGTCATAAATGTTAGGGGTTTATGCCTCATAAATGTAGACAATTCTGCGCGAACAGCCGCTGCTTGTGTTTAATCTTTCCTGTTGATGCGAATGTAGCGGGATGTTTTACTGTAATATATTGATATGCAATTAGTTATCAACTAAAACGTTTCCGGTCATGGAGGCAGGAATCTCCAAACCCATCAGTTGAAGCAGCGTAGGAGCAACATCTCCGAGTTTTCCGGGATGTACAGTGTGGTGTTTTTGTTTGTCGATTACGAACATCGGCACCGGGTTCAATGTATGGGCCGTGTTGGGCGAACCGTCTTCATTGATGGCATAATCTGCATTGCCGTGATCGGCGGTTAGCAGGATGATATAATCTTGTTCAAGTGCAGCGGTAATCACTTGCTGTACGCAGGTATCCACGGTTTCTACGGCTCGAATGATGGCATTCCACACACCTGTATGGCCCACCATATCCGGATTGGCAAAGTTGATGCAGATGAAATCATACGTACCGCTTTGAATTTTTTCAACAGCCGCTGCAGCCAGTTCCGGTGCACTCATCTCGGGCTTTAAATCGTAGGTGGGCACTTTGGGCGAGGGAACCATCAGCCGGTCTTCTCCGGTAAAAGGTATTTCACGTCCGCCACTGAAAAAGAAACTTACATGCGGATATTTTTCTGTCTCTGCCATACGAAGTTGTGTTTTTCCGGCCATAGACAACACTTCTCCCAGGGTTTGAAAAAGGTTATCGGTTTTAAAGAATGTATGTACGCCCTTGTAGCTTTGATCGTATTCAGTGAAAGTGCAGTAGAATAACGGCAACGTGTGCATGTTATATTCATGTTTTTCAACCTGCGTGAGCACTTCGGTTATTTCACGGCAACGATCGGTTCTGAAATTAAAACAGATGACCGCATCGTTGGCTTCAATGTTTGTTTTGGTTAAACCGGCATTGATGATGGGCATCATGAATTCATCGGTCACATCCAGTGAGTAGCTTTCAGCTACAGATGCCAGCATATCATTGGATGCGTTGCCTGTACCATTAACCAGTGCGTCATAGGCAATTTTTACACGCTCCCAGCGCTTGTCGCGGTCCATCGCATAGTATCTTCCGGTGATGGTTGCCAAGTTGCCGGTAGTTTGCTGCATGTATTCGGTGAGCTCTTTCAAAAATCCCCATCCGCTTTTGGGATCCGTATCTCTTCCGTCGGTAAATGCATGTACCAATACATTTGTGAGTTGGTTTTTTTTGCAGATATCCAGCAATGCTTTCAGATGATTGATGTGTGCATGTACACCGCCGTCACTCACCAAACCCATCAGATGGAGCGTTTTCCCATGTTGTTTTGCATATTCAATGGCGGCCATCAATTCGGGATTTTCGGCGAGCGAACCATTGCGTATACTAACGTTGATTCTTTCCAGTTCCTGATATACAATGCGACCGGCACCTAGATTGAGGTGGCCTACTTCACTGTTGCCCATTTGTCCTGCCGGTAAACCCACCGCCTCTCCACAAGTGGTGAGCGTAGTGTGTGGGTAAACGTTATAAAGGTTGCTGACAAAAGGCGTGCGGGCGTGGGCAATGGCATCACTGGCAGGCACCTGACCGAGCCCCCAGCCATCCATGATGATTAACATCGCTTTTCTGCTGTTCATGGTGCAAAAGTAAATCTTTGCCCGTTTCTGATGTGTTCTCGGAAAAAATATCGATATTAGGGTTGCATATCGCTACAAATGAAAAGTTGGCACGCTTTTTATTATAGACAGATGTGTTCTAAACCTAATGTATGAAAAAATATTTTACCTCTTTGCTTGTTTTTGCTTCTCTGTGTTCATTTACGTTTGCTACCGGAATTGATGATGTATTGTCGGCCCTCAAATCAGGCAATGCAGCACAGGTAGCAAAATATTTTGATAAAACAGTCGATATCACACTTCCCGGCAAGAGCAATAACTATAGTAAAAGTCAGGCTGAAGTGGTACTGAAAGATTTTTTCAGAATCAACTCTATCCGCGCTTTTAATATCATTCATCAGGGCGAGAACGCAGGTTCGCAATACTGTATTGGCAACCTGGTTACGAACAACGGCACATTCAGAACCACCATATTCATGAAACAAAAAGGAGATAAGCAGGCCTTACAGGAACTCCGTTTTGAAACGCGTTAACAGAAACTCCACCGCACGCCCGTAAGGGCGTTTTTCATATCTGGTAGCTTCTGGTTAGATTTGTTGTATGGATCAAGATAAACTGCATCAACTCATACATTCCGCTTTAGAAGAAGATATTGGTACCGGAGACCATTCAACCTTATGCTGTATTCCACCTGAAACTACCGGAAAGGCCATATTAAAGATTAAGCAAGCCGGTGTGCTCGCCGGTGTGGAAGTGGCACGCACTATTTTTCAAACGGTTGATCCGGAAGTTGTTTTTCATCCCCTTAAAAACGATGGAGATACAATGCAGCCGGGCGAAACAGCGTTTGAAGTTACTGCACCCGTTCACGTAATATTGAAAACCGAACGACTGGTTTTGAATACGATGCAACGCATGAGCGGTATTGCTACACTCACGAAAACGTATACCCGAAAATTGGAAGGTTACCATACCCGCTTACTCGATACACGTAAAACCACTCCTAATTTCCGTTTACTTGAAAAAGAAGCAGTACGCATTGGGGGCGGAGAGAATCATCGTTTTGGGTTGTATGATATGATTATGCTTAAAGACAATCATATTGATTACTGCGGAGGAATTTCGAAAGCCATCCTCCGGGCGCATGATTACATTCAAAACCATCCCGATTTGAAAATTGAAGTTGAAACCCGTTCTCTGGAGGATGTACGCGAAGTATTGAATACGGGAAAGGTTCACCGCATCATGCTCGATAATTTTGAACCTAAGGCTGTGCGCGAAGCGGTACAACTCATCAATGGTCGTTTTGAAACGGAAGCGAGTGGTGGTATACAATTGCATAATATTGAAGAATATGCAGCAACGGGAGTAGATTTTATCTCCAGTGGCTCCGTTATACACCAGGCAGTGAGCCTGGATTTGAGTTTAAAAGCAGTCATCTTGTAAATCATGGCAAAACAAAAATTTTCGTCAGGTTTGGTTTACTCCACCGACAAATCTCTGATGCAACCGGAAGCACCCGAAGAAGAAATGACGCTGGAACCCGCAAAACAGGTGCTAAAAATCAAGCTCGATACAAAACAAAGAGGAGGAAAATCCGTTACTATTGTGGATGGTTATGCCGGTGCAGGTATTGAGTTGTTCGCGAAAAACCTTAAAAATGTCTGCGGAACCGGCGGCTCAGTGAAAGACGGACAAGTGCTGATTCAGGGCGATAACCGACAGAAAGTGCTGCAATGGCTTCAAAAGCAGGGATTTAAGAACAGTAAGGTTATTTAAGATTTTCGTAACGATAGGTTCAGCAACATTTTTCTATTTTGTTTACCTTACACAAATACTATGGTATCACAGATTTCAAAAGGTGTTAAAGTAAGTGTAGAAACCTACTACCAGCCCGAAAACAGCAATCCGGTGAATGGCGAGTTTATGTTCGCTTATCGCATTACGATTGAAAACCATAATGAGTTTCCCATTCAGTTACTGCGCAGGCACTGGTTCATATACGACAGTGACGGCACCATACGCGAAGTGGAAGGCGAAGGAGTGGTAGGAATTCAACCATTCATTCCTGCCGGCCAATCGTATCAGTACATTAGTGGCTGCAACCTCAAAACAGAAATCGGAAAAATGCATGGTACCTACCTCGTTCAAAATATGCACACGCGGAACGACTTCACGGTAGAGATTCCTACGTTTAAAATGACTACCGGTTTCAAACTCAATTAAGGCTTATACTTTGAAACCGTATAAATGGTTTCTGCCGGAGTGCTCATGAGTTCATTCAAGGGTATGTTTCCTTTATTGCTGATGTACTTTTTTACAATCTGCCAACCGGTGAAAGCTCCAATGTTTCCCGGTGATGCTTCTCCCAGTTCCATGGTACGCGGACTTTCACCGACAAAGTTTTTGTTGATATTAAAATCGGTGGATTGCAGGTAATTGTTTTGTGTAAACAATGACCAGATTGTTTTTTCATTTTCGTAGCATTCTTTCATTTGTGTTTTCGTATATCCAATCAACAGGTGTTCCTCCTTTTCCGGAATCAATTGTTGCAGGGCATACAGTTTCTTCCCTTTCTCTACCATTTGCACAATGAGGGTTTTGTCTTCTAATTGATCGGGGTACATATCCTCCAACACATTGCTCATACAGTTCACTACAATGGTTTGCGGTGTAAATCTTCTGGAGATATAGGTAGGATAGGTTTCCTGCACCAGCATTGATTCGTACAACGAGTATGAACTGCCCAGGTGATGGTGTAATCCCACTAGGAAGGCATCTTCATCCAATATATCGCCGTAGCCATCCAGCGGTCCGATATAGGTAATTACTTTTTCCGGTGCTTTATATTCCGGGAAATGATATTTCAGGAATTGCAATGAGCGTTTCAATTCTTTTTCCTGTGGTTTGAAATCAGGAAAAACCTGTTGGGCGGTATCATACACCGGTTTGTAAAAACGAAGAAAAGAAGCTATGTACTCCCGGGTGGTATCCTCTCCCCAGCGTGGATCAGCATTCAGGATACGTGCAAGGTAAATGTTGGTGAAAGAAGGGTGCTTCTGATTCAAGCTGTTTATTCCCTCCATTATGTGCACTGTATCCATTGAAAAAAGACTTTTTTCAAACCTTTCTGTTGTGAGCTTCACGTCAATGCGCGAAACATCGGGAACAGAGGTTTTTCCGTTACAACTCCAAAGAATAATCATCCAGGCCAAACATATCACGTATCGCATATACATATAAATTAACTTTACAAATCACCAGCGGTATGGTGTAAAGTTATTTGTAACCGGAAGAGTATGAAAATATTTTTAGCACAACAGAATTATCACATAGGTAATATTGAATATAACACACAGAAAATACTGGAAGCAATCAGTCGTGCAGATGCCGCCGGAGCGGATCTGGTTGTGTTTAGTGAATTGAGCGTTTGCGGATACCCTCCGCGCGATTTTTTATATTTCAACGATTTTATACTTAAATGCGAAGCAGCCATTTCTACCATCGCACAACATGCGCCTCACCTGGGGGTGCTGGTGGGCGCCCCGCAGCGCAATCCGGTAGTGATGGGTAAAGATTTGTTCAATGCGGCCTGGTTTCTGCATGAAGGTGAAGTGAAACAGGTAGTGCATAAAAGCTGCCTGCCTACGTATGATGTATTCGACGAAGACCGTTATTTTGAACCCGCACGGGAGTGGAATGTAATTGAGTTTAAAGAATGGCGTTTAGCCGTTACCGTTTGTGAAGACATCTGGAATCTGGGCAATAACCCCAAGTACCGGTATTGTCCGATGGATATGCTCATGCAGCATCATCCGGATGTAATGATTAATTTATCGGCTTCGCCCTTCGATTATACGCATGATGAAGACCGCAAAGCCATAGTAAAAGCCAATGTGCTGAAATATAATCTTCCGATGTTTTATTGCAATGCGGTGGGCAGCCAAACGGAAATTGTATTCGATGGAACCTCCCTGGTTTTTGATAAGCAGGCCAACCTTTGCGCTTCCATGAAACGGTTTGAAGAAGATGAGCAGTTGTTTGAATTACATCGCGATGGTACTATACACGGAGCGATACTCGAGACAGCGGCTCAGGTTCCGGATGAGGAGTTAGATCCCGTAGAATTTAATCCGTCATTGCACATCCATTCTGTATATCAGGCGCTGGTTAACGGTATTAGGGATTATTTCGGTAAGATGGGTTTTTCAAAAGCCATCCTCGGTAGCAGCGGAGGCATTGACAGTGCCGTAACCCTTGCACTGGCCTGTGAGGCACTGGGGGCTGAAAATGTAACTGCCGTACTCATGCCATCACCGTATTCTTCTCAACATTCGGTGGATGATGCTGTTCAGTTGAGTCAGAATCTGAATAATCCGTATCATATCCTCTCCATTCAATCGGTGTATGAAAGTTTTTTAGATACCCTGCATCCATTATTCAAAGACCTGCCATTTAATGTGGCCGAAGAGAACATTCAGAGTCGTTCACGCGGAAACCTGTTGATGGCCATCGCCAACAAATTCAATTATATTTTACTGAACACATCGAATAAGAGTGAACTCGCAACCGGATATGGTACATTATACGGAGATATGGCTGGCGGAATTTCAGTGTTGGGCGATTGTTACAAAACGCAGGTATATGCACTGGCAAAATATATCAATCGGGAGCAAGACATCATACCGGTGCATATCATACAAAAAGCACCCAGTGCAGAACTGAGGCCGAATCAAAAAGACAGCGACAGTTTACCGGAGTATGATACACTGGATGCAATTTTATATCAGTATATCGAACGCACCCAAGGGCCACAGGAAATAAAGGCGATGGGTTTTAACGAGGCATTGGTTGATAAAACACTTGGTATGGTGAACAGAAATGAATATAAACGAAATCAGTTTTGTCCGATTATCCGCATTTCTCCAAAAGCATTTGGAGTTGGGCGCCGGATGCCGATTGTGGGCAAATATTTAAGTTAATACCGGATGTTAAACTTGCCCTAAGGGGTGACATGGCAACGTTTTTGTACACCGGAAAGTTTAATTTGCAAACAGACTAAATCTCATGTATGATGCACTCTGCTGAAGATATTCAGTTGCTTCAACAAAAAATTGCCGCTTCTGCCGGATTTGTTGACAAAATTCAGAATGAACTCGAAAAAGTAATCGTTGGTCAGCAATCGATGCTTGAAAAATTATTAATTGGCCTGCTCAGCAATGGGCATGTATTGCTGGAAGGGGTGCCGGGATTGGCTAAAACCCTCGCCATCAAATCACTGGCCCAATCGGTAAAAGCAGCGTTTAGCAGGATTCAGTTTACCCCGGATTTGTTACCGGCTGATGTAATTGGCACAATGGTGTACAATCAGGGAAAAAATGAATTTTATGTAAAGAAAGGTCCGATCTTCTCCAATTTTATTCTGGCCGATGAAATTAACCGTGCACCGGCAAAAGTTCAAAGTGCACTGCTGGAAGCCATGCAGGAGAGACAGGTTACCATTGGAGAGGAAACTTTTATGCTGCCCGAACCTTTTTTGGTATTGGCTACACAAAACCCGATAGAGCAGGAAGGCACCTATCCGTTACCGGAAGCACAGGTTGATCGGTTCATGCTTAAGGTGGTAGTACATTATCCCAGCATGGAAGAAGAGCAAATGATCATTCGTCAGAATACGGGCGGATTGTTATTGCCCGCGGTGCAACCCGTGGCCAGTGCCTCTGAAATACTGGAAGCGCGTCAATGGGTGCGACAAATTTATCTCGATGAGAAAGTAGAGCAATATATCCTGAATATAGTGTTTGCAACCCGCCATCCAGATCAGTATCAATTACCGGCACTCAAGCCGCTGATTGCTTTCGGCGGATCACCCAGAGCCAGTATCAATTTGGCACTGGCAGCCAAAGCGCAGGCCTATCTCCATAAAAGAGCGTACGTAGTTCCGGATGATGTGCGCAGCATTTGTTTAGATGTGTTGCGTCACCGAATAGGACTTACCTATGAAGCAGAAGCAGAAAACATCAATGTAGAAATGGTCATCAACGAAATCCTGAAAAAGGTAGCTGTACCGTAATAATGCTTAGCACTACAGAAGATATCATACGTAAAGTACGTGAGCTGGAAATCATCAGTAAAAAGCTAACTACACACCTGTTTACGGGCGAGTATCATGCTGCTTTCAAAGGTAAGGGTATGCGTTTCCGTGAGGTACGGGAGTATGCTCCCGGAGATGATGTACGATTTATAGACTGGAATGTTAGTGCGCGCTTCAACAATACATTTTCAAAAGTGTTTGAAGAGGAGCGGGAATTGTCGGTTATGTTGATCATAGACACCAGCTCTAGTAACTTATTCGGTTCGCGCGGAGCACGCAAGCGCGACAGAATCAATGAAATGGCAGCCGTACTGGCATTTAGCGCTATCAACAATCAGGATAAAGCAGGTGCTATTCTGTTCAATGAACATGTGGAACAATACATCCCTCCTAAAAAAAGCAGACAGCATGGTCTGTACCTTGTACGTAACCTGCTCACAGCTGAACCCCGCCATGCAGGAACCAACCTAAGTGAAGCCATGCGGTATTTCAACAGAAATATCAAGCAAAGGAGCATAGCGTTTATACTCAGTGATTTCATTGATTCTGATTTTGAAAATGCCCTGCGCATCATTGGCAAAAAACACGATGTAATTGGCATCAAAGTGTATGATGTGATGGATATGGAGTTACCGGATGCCGGATTGATTAAAATGAAAGACATGGAAACGGGAAACCAGCAATGGGTGGATACCTCCAATGCAGAAGTTCGGTACCGGTATCATCAGCATTTTATTCAACATGCTGAATGGTGTAAAACGGTTTTCAGAAAATCAGGGGCTGATTTATTACATATACGTACCGATGAAGATTACGTAAAAATTTTACAACAATTTTTCCGCAACCGGATGTAGCCTATGAATGTTTACCGGTACATATTGACGGGGCTGATGTATTGTATATTACCGCTGATGTCTACAGGGCAGGAGGTACAAGTAACGCTGAACCGCCATACTTTTCTGATTGGGGAACACATTGAATACACCATTCGTACACAAATGCCGTATCCCGGATTTACGATGGATGTTTTGTTGCCGGATTCTATTCCACATATGGAAGTGGTATCCGTAGGGTTTGCCGCACCGGTGAAGGACTTCCCAGAAGTGATTACACAAACCATCACATTTACCAGTTTTGATTCAGGCCGGTGGCAAATTCCGGTGATACCGGTACAACTTAAAAAAGGAAATACCGTTGTAGAGCGTGCTGCGGCACCTGTACAGGTTAGTATCGGATATGCCCCTGAAGAGGATGAACAACTGAAAGATATTAAACCACCTATTGAAGCTGCACCTTCCTCCAACTACTTGCCCTATTATATCGCGGCCGCGGTGTTACTGGCCACCCTGATTGCGTATATGCTGTACCGTTACTTTAGGAACAGGCGCGCTGCACCGCCTACGTTGGTTGAACCGTTATCTGCTTATCAGCAGGCGATGGGGTCATTGGATGCACTAAACCCTTCTGCGGCAGAGGTTAAATTATTTTATTCTGCGTTGACAGATATTTTCAAGCGTTATCTCCAACAATTGAGTGTACAGCCGGTATTGTCTTGTACAACAGATGAAATCCTCAGTCATATGCAGGATACATATTCACGTGACATGATCAGCACCACGGCCGATGTATTACGCAGGGGCGATGTGGTTAAATTTGCCAAAAGCCAGCCCGGTGTCCATATTCAGCAAGAGTCGCTTGAATCGATTCGCAGGATCATTCACGAAATTCATCAACAAACCACACGGGAGCTATGATTCTTCGATATTTTGAACATATTGAGTTTGCATATCCTCAGGTATTCTGGTTGCTGTTGCTATTGCCATTGTGCATTTTCTGGTATGCACGAACACAACTTTCTTCTAAAGCTTCGATTCCGGTATCTACATTGAATGCCGGAAAACTTTCATCTCTCAAAAGCAATTTGTTGCATTTACCTTTTATCCTTCGGTTGCTGATGCTGACAGGCGTTATCATGGCAGGGGCAAGGCCTCAGGTGCGTAATGTAGAAGAACACGCAGTAGGCGAGGGGATTGATATGGTATTGTGTATAGATGTGAGTGGCAGCATGACAGCCCGTGATTTTCTTCCCAACCGCCTGGAAGCTGCCAAGCAGGTGGCTACTACGTTTGTACAAAAAAGAAAAACGGATCGCATAGGCGTGGTGATTTTTTCTGGAGAGAGTTTTACGATGTGCCCGATTACAGGGGATTATCCCGTGGTGTTGTCATCCATACAAAACATACGCAATGGTATGCTGGAAGATGGAACGGCCATTGGGTCTGGATTGAGTACCAGTGTAGACCGTCTCCGGGGAACAGATGCCAAAAGTAAAGTGGTTTTGCTGCTGACCGATGGGGTGAACAATGGAGGACTGATTGATCCGAACACAGCCAAGGAAATTGCCAAAGCCTTTGGTGTTCGGGTGTACACCATTGGCGTAGGATCGGAAGGATATGCACCACAACCTGTTCAAACACCACTCGGTGTGGTGATGCAACAGGAGAAAGTGAATATTGATGAAACATTACTTACACAAATTGCCAATGAAACGGGCGGAAAATATTTTCGTGCGAAAGATAATGAGGAGCTGAACGAAATTTATTCATCCATCGATGAACTGGAAAAATCTAAAGTGGAGTTGGTGAAGAATGTCCGGTATCAGGATGTGTATTTCCCGCTGCTGGCAGGGGTGCTCCTGCTCTTTATGCTGGAGATGTTACTGAATTATACGGTTTTCAGAAAATTTCCGTGAGGAATTAAAAGTACCTCAATAAATTGCATCCATGCAGGCTGTTGTCTATAAATCAACCGGAAACTGGTATCAGGTAAAAACCCAGGAGGGAGAATGGCTGAAGGCGCGCCTGAAAGGCAAACTTAAACTGGAGGGTATTACATCCACGAATCCGGTGGCAGTGGGGGATGAGGTCTATATAGAACGCGAGGCAGGGGATGACTCCATTGTTATAACGGGCATACATACACGAAAGAATTACATTAACCGTATATCTCCCCACAATCGGAACCAGCATCATATTGTTGCTTCGAATCTCGATCAGTCATTGTTATTCGCCACCCTGAAGCATCCTAAAACTTCACTGGGGTTTATCGATCGTTTTCTGGTGATATCTGAAGCGTACCACGTGCCGGCCATCATTGTGTATAATAAAATTGATTTGCTCAAACCGGCTGAGTTGGAACTCTTAGAAGAGTATATGGACATGTACCGTGCTGTGGGATATACCGTGGTGGCGGCCAGTATTACCGAACATTCCGGGGTGGATGAATTGCTGGCATTGCTTCAGCATAAAACCACCTTACTCAGCGGGCACTCGGGTGTGGGCAAATCCACATTCATCAATCACCTTTTTCCTGATCTGAATATAAAAACAAAAGAAGTGAGCGGTTGGAGTGGGAAGGGGTTGCATACCACCACGTTTGCCGAAATGTATGATTTACCGGGCGGCGGAAGAATCATAGATACACCGGGTATCCGGGAGATGGGTTTGGTTGATATTTCAAAACAGGAACTTTCTCACTATTATCCGGAGATGCGCGCGGTAATTTCCGGCTGTCATTATAATAATTGTTTGCACACCGATGAAACACATTGTGCAGTGAAAGATGCGGTGGCACGCGGCGACATTCATGAAGAACGTTACATCAATTACCTCAAGATGCTCGATACCATCGAAGTGCCTAAGTACTCTTAAAAAAAATCCTGTTCGTTTGAAACAGGATGTATATACAGTAGGGGTTAGTATTAAAAAGTATATCGTTGCAGGAAATTAGCTACCTCCATTACAGCATGATTGCTGTTCTTTTTGGGAGCATGCGCACCGGGCAGAATACTCACGCCATTGAATATGTTGTAATGCAGTGTAAGAAACTGGTCTTTGTATTTAAAATCCCAGTCGAGCGTTTCCGCATCGTCAATCTGGTTCATGAACTGAATTTGCAGTTCTTCTGCCAGCGTATTGGCGATAGCGTAAAAGGTGTTGATCCCACAATTGTCGTCAATCACCGCTTCCGTTCCACCATTGGTGGTTTTGAGTTGATAAGTCATAGGTCGTAGGTTTTATATGGATAATGGAAAAGACGAACAATTATTGTATCAATAACTCTTAACGCCTTTAAATTTTGCTTTTTTACTGGCACGGATGGCTTTAGGATCACCCGCGGCAATTTTTTCAGCACCAATATTTCTTCCGTTGGTTTTACAACCCAACCTTTCTTTCTTAGCGAAAAGCCCGGAGGAGCAACTGGTCAGTAAACCCACAACAAAAACGGCAAGGATCAATTTTTTCATCATACGAAGGTAGCCATTTGTGGCGGTTTACGGGTTCAAATCTTTAAACCAGGAACTATACATCACGTAATTGTTGGCAATCCGGTCAATTTCTCCATGAATCAAAGCCTCATCAATGCTTTTTACCTTTTTAGCCGGTACTCCTGCATACACTGAACCGGGTTCAATCACTGTATTTTCAAGCACTACGGCACCGGCAGCTATGATTGTATGGCTTCCTACACGGGCATTATCCATCACAATGGCTCCCATGCCAACCAATACGTTGTCCTCTATAACGCATCCATGTACAATGGCATTGTGTCCGATGCTCACATTATTTCCAATAATAGCCTTGGTTTTTTCATACGTACAATGAATGACAGCGCCATCCTGTACGTTTACCTTATTGCCCATACGAATGGAATTTACATCACCGCGGATAACCGCATTG
Source organism: Ferruginibacter sp. (assembly GCA_019638635.1). Classification (GTDB taxonomy): domain Bacteria; phylum Bacteroidota; class Bacteroidia; order Chitinophagales; family Chitinophagaceae; genus Ferruginibacter. The sequence continues at coordinate 16,537 of JAHBTM010000048.1, forward strand.
AACCAAATACTGCAATCATCGCCCATTTCCACATCACCCACAATGGTGGCATTGGGTGCAATGAAACAATTCTGGCCCACTTTCGGCCACACTTGATGTACAGGATAGATCACCGGCATTGTGTTAATTTTGGCGTGAAGTTAAATAATGTACAGGATGAATCAACGACAGCTTTTCCTGAATCATGTGGGTCAAACCTCAGAAGCACCACTCGCCATCCATATGGTGCGGGCACAAGGTAGCCGCCTGTGGGACGCCGACGATAAGGAATATATCGATTGGATTGCAGGCATTGGTGTATGCAATGTTGGGCATTGTCACCCGGCAGTGGTGGAAGCCATTCGGGAACAATCGGCCCGGTACCTGCACATTATGGTGTATGGCGAGTTGGTTGAAAATCCTCAGGTGGCGTATGCGCAGTTTCTTACAAACCATTTACCGGAATCACTCCAATCGGTTTTTTTTACCACCGGGGGCAGTGAAGCTACCGAAGGTGCTATGAAGCTGGCTAAGCGATACACCGGACGCACGCAAATTATATCGTTCAAGAACTCCTATCATGGCAGCACACAGGGTGCGCTAAGCATTATGGGGAGTGAATACTGGAAGCAAGCATACCGGCCCTTGTT
>JAHBTM010000049.1 GCA_019638635.1 Ferruginibacter sp.
ATTTCTTCGGCAGCAACAGCCAGATCAATGGACTGAAGCAATGTGTCACCCGCTGTGCGGGTTTTATAGGCAGGATGTTTGGACCAATGACCGAACGATAAAAATCCTATTTTCTTCATAAATAAATGTTTTCGTAAATGAAATTGCTCCTATAAAGATAGCGATTACAGGCAGAGAGTGAGCATCAATAATGTAGGCAAAGCTATTGGGGATGATGCAACTCATTTCCAGAAAGACCCGCAAAAAACGTTAACTTTGCACCCATAAAATTATCCTTAAAAACAATCGTAATAATGAAACAACTATTAGTTATCAGTATCGCCATAATACTAACGGGCAGTGCCTGTAAGAAAGATGACGAAAAAGTCAGGGAAACTGTAACTGAGACTCCGCTAAAAACATCTATTGAATCAAAAGGGATTGTGGACGTTACTGTAATTAACGGGATTGGACCTTATATCTTCGGCAATAAATTTTATACTTCTGTTGATGGCAAAATAACAAAGCTGGGTTGCCGGATGCCGGAAATGAGTGATTATATAGTCACTTTATGGGACTTTGCCACTAAAACTTCTCTCGCACAAGCGACTGTAACTACCACGAACGCAGATAGTTTCAGTTATGCCAGTATTTCTCCTGTAACTATTGCTGCCAGCACACGTCATGTGGTTCCTATATTTACGATAAATGCTGCCGGCGTACCTAAGATGTATTATCATTTTTATAAAGGCCCAACAGCTATCAATTCAATCTACCCTTATACCTATGGGAAAGTGACTATAGAAGCTGGCTTGGCCATAACAAGCGGTTCAGCCATCATAATGCCCGAGTATTATGCCCCTTTAGATCTGCCTTACATACGCGGTGTGGCCGATTTTCAGTTTGAATATGAAAAGGCACCGTGAATTAAGAGTAATGTATACCTATTTTGATGTTTTTAAATGATATTCAATAGTTAATTGACGTTCAGTCACTTCGCCTCTCGTTATCAACTTATACATTGGTTTCAATTTTTAGAGAAATTGAAATGCCGACAAAATCGAGTACTGACTCCTCGTGTAACCAATATGTAACCGCAATTCTGCTTTTTTTTGACCTTTTTTGATCAGGCGGGAAATAAAAAACGCCTGAAAATCACGTGTCTACAGGCGTTTGATCGTTTTTGATATCAATATCCGCGGAGACGGCGAGATTCGAACTCGCGATACAGTTTCCCGTATACACACTTTCCAGGCGTGCTCCTTCAACCACTCGGACACGTCTCCGTTTATACTTTCAGGAAAGGAGGGCAAAGGTACTTTTTTTCATACAGTTTTGAACAGCCAAAAAGAAAAAATCAATCTTCCAGCACTTTTTCCATTTTTGTACCCCTCGAACCTTTCACCAAAATATGCATGTTCTGATAAGCTTGGGCGTGTAACCAGGCCCCGGCCTCTTTGCTGCTTCGGAAATGCAGCATATCTGCTGGCACCTCAGCAAATTCATCCCCCACTAAAATTACTTTCTGCCAAGGGAACTGTTGAATAAATTGTATCAATGCACGGTGTTCAAAATCACTTTCATCCCCCATTTCTTTCATACTGCCCAATGCCAGGATTTTACCCTTTGCCTGCATTGTTACAAAATTTTGAATAGCGGCCTTCATACTGGTAGGGTTGGCGTTGTATGCATCCAAAATCACTGTGTTGTTTTTCCATTGAATCATCTGCGAACGGTGGTTGTCGGGCACATACTTTTCCAACGCTTCAATTACCCGGTCTTCGGAAACACCAAACGTAATCCCCACTGCATAAGCAGCCAGTACATTATGGATATTATAATCACCCACCAGTTGTGTACTGATTCGCTTTCCGTTCATCAGCTCTACCTTCAATAAAGCACTGTCTTTCACCACGTGGCCTGAAAACTGCGTTTGTGCCTTTCCGTAATAGATGATATGCTCTATCCCCGCACTCATATCTATCAAATAATCCAGTTGGGCATTCACGAACGCGGTTTGCTTATGGGCGCGCAAATAATCATACAATTCTCCTTTCCCTTTTCGCACACCTTCTATACCGCCAAATCCTTCGAGGTGCGCCTTTCCGCAATTGGTAATTAAGCCATGCGTAGGTTGAGTATATTGGCAATATCCTGCAATTTCTCTCTGATGGTTTGCACCCATTTCCACAATAGCCATTTGCGCATCCGGCCGAATTTTTAACAAGGTGAGCGGAATGCCGATATGGTTGTTTAGATTGCCCTCGGTAGTGTACGTTGTATATGCGGCAGACAGCACCGCATGCATCAGTTCTTTGGTGGTTGTTTTTCCGTTGCTTCCCGTAACAGCAATCACCGGAATCTTAAATTGTTCCCGGTGGTATGCCGCGAGGGCCTGTAGGGTAGAAAGTGTATCTTCCACATAAATGATTCGTTCATCAGTGGAGTTGATTTTTTCATCCGCAATACAATACGAGGCTCCGGAGTCAAGCGCCTTCTCCACAAACAGGTTGCCATTGAATTGAGGCCCCTTCAATGCAAAGAAAAGATCGCCGGATTTCAGTTTGCGTGTGTCGGTACAAACAGAAGGATGCTGTAGGTATTTCGCATAGAGCGATGGAATGTTCATAAACAAATATACTCAGCGGTTGCATTCATGCAACAATACCCATACATGATTTTTTTCCTGAGTTGCAGGGTATAAAAAAGGCTGATGGAAATATCATCAGCCTTAAAAAATATATTCGAAAAATTATTTCTTGCGTTTGTTCTGGCGGCGCTTCCCAAAGATGTTTCCATCTTTAAAGCCGGGGCCTTCCGGTGGACCAAGATAACTCTGTGCGCAGCGGAAACCAACGGTGCTGGATCCCATATCTTCGTTCATGAAGCGTCTGGTACCCGGAGAGAGCCAATAAGCACGGTCATTCCAACTTCCACCTTTCACTACGCGAGATTTATCGTTGATGAGGGTGGTGCTACCATAACCATAGAATGCGCTTGAAGCAGAATCACCATCCATGTAATCAATCACATTATTGCGTTGATAGTTAGAACGATTCTTCACTTCTTCATCATCAATATCTACTTTCTTCAGGCGACCCATGCTATCTCTTTCATACTCGCCGCTGCTGTTTTTAAAATATTTCTGGAATTTATTACCACGGAAGTAGTTGAAATCCTGGCCATCCAGTGGAGTTAACGGGCGATATACGTCACCCACCCACTCACTTACGTTACCACTCATATTATATAAACCAAATGCATTCGGATAGAAGGCTTTGATAGGGCCGGGGATGGCAGAACGGTCGTTCAAACCGCCGGCAATACCCATGTTGTCACCACTTCCACGTTTGAAGTTGGCCATGAATTTACCCTGCCAGCTGCCACGGCGGTTGTCGCGCAATCCGCTTGGGTTTTTACTCCATGAATAAATCTGTTGGTTCGAAACCAGTTCCTCACCCGATTTACTTTCCTTCTTACGAGGCTTAGGGTTTTGGGCTAACAATCCATAAGCAGCATATTCCCATTCTGCTTCAGTAGGCAGGCGATATCCCATGCTCAGGATACCGTCTTCCATTTTCACGGTAGAACGTGGTTTGCCGTTTACATCTTTAATAGGTGATTTTTTAGGTTTGCTTCTATTTTGAATCAACTCAGGGTTCATTAAATACGTTTCAGTATTAAAAGAACCATCCGCACCGGCACCTTTCATACCTCTTTTAATGGCATCCTTTTTCAGGTAACCTTTCTTCATCAAGAGGAGTTCGTTTACACGATCGGTTCTCCAAACGCTGAAATCATGGGCCTGCTGCCAGGTAACCCCAACCACAGGATAATAATTATAGGAAGGATAGCGGAAATAATATTCCACATATGGCTCGTTGTAAGCCAGCTCTTCACGCCATACCAGGGTATCCGGAAGGGTTTTCTTTAAGATGTTTGTATCGTTGTCGAAAGTGTTTTCGAGCCAGTACAGGTATTCACGGTAGTGCACGTTGGCCACTTCCGTTTCATCAATAAAAAAAGATGGGATGGTTACACGACGGGGAACATTGTTCCAGTCGCCCATAACATCTTCATCCTTGGCACCCATTACAAATGTGCCCCCCTGAACGAAAACAAGTCCGGGCCCGGCTTTAGGATATTTCACCTTCGCCACATGGTAGTTACCCATGTTTTTGTCGTTGTAATTCCAACCGGTTACAGAAGATTTGCCTTTCTTACCACCAAAGGTTTTACAAGAGGTAACGGCAACAGATGCGGCCAGTAGCAGGATGATATTTCTTCCTGTGAGAAATTTGTACATGTGCAATCGTTTAGCGTAAAATATTTAACGATAGGTTTTCTTTAATATTGTATAGGGAGTTATACAGCCTGCGAATATATGCTACTTTATATTACAACTGCCAACTTAGGAAAATTTTTTAAAAAAAATATCCTTCCGTGGGTATTTTCAGATTATTTTAACGGCCCGTGCAACGTTTATAAAAGGTTGATTGTCTTGAACAAAAATCCTGCCCTAAAAGAATTTTTTTTGCATATGTAGCAATAATCAACTAATATGCAGCGTTTTTCAGCTAAAATCTACCGAAAGGAATTTGCTGAATTAACGTTTTTTTATAATTTCACAATCCGAATTTGCGGAAACGCTTAATTTAGATAACAGTACCAATTAAAAATTAAGATTATTAGAGGTAAATCTACCTAATCAAGACAAACCAAACGCATGAAACAAGCAACTTTGAAACTAACTGCCCTTGCTTTGATGTTGGCAGGAACCACGGGCGCAGTGGCGCAAACTTCAGGTTCTGAAAATTTATCGGTTGTAACTACAGCCGTTCCGTTCTTACGTATCGCTCCCGATGCACGCAGTGCGGGTATGGGAGATGTTGGTATAGCTACATCACCGGATGCATACTCTGGATTCTGGAACAATGGTAAAACGCCATTTGCTGAAAAGAAATCTGCAATCAGTGCAACATATATTCCATGGTTGAGCGATCTGGAATTGAAAGATGTGTACTTAGTAACCCTGGGTGGATATTATAAGTTGGATGAAACCCAAGCCATCACAGGTGGTATCCGTTATTTCAGTCTGGGTAATATTCAGTTTACCGACGCCCTCGGTGCTGAAATCGGCAGAAACACTCCACGTGAGTTTGCTATTGACGCGGGCTACTCCCGTAAACTGTCTTCTAAAATTGGTTTAGGTATCTCTTTACGTTACATCAACTCCAACTTGGCAGATGGTAACTTCAATGGAGTGAACTACAAAGCCGGAAGTTCTGTAGCCGGTGACTTACATTTATACCACCATGGTATTAAGGCAAACGGTTCTGGTTTTAACTGGGGCGTAACCTTAAGTAACCTGGGGTCTAAAATTTCTTATACAGATGATGACAATCAAAAAGATTTCATCCCTGCCAACCTTGGTGTGGGTGCATCGTATACAAAGAAATTCAACGAAGACAACAAACTCACTTTCGCTTTGGATTTGAATAAATTACTGGTTCCAACTCCTCCAAGTTTAGGGGATAGCGCCGGTTTGGCTGATTACAGAGATCAGGGTGTGGTGAGCAGTTGGTTCAAATCATTCAGCGATGGTAAAGGTGATGGAGAAGAACTGAAAGAAATTACCATGGCTATCGGTGGTGAATTCACGTACAAAGATCAATTCTCTTTCCGTGCCGGTTATTTCTATGAAGATATCAACAAAGGAAACCGTCGTTTCTTTACTCTGGGTGCCGGATTGAAATATAACATGATTGGCCTCAATGTATCTTACCTGTTGCCAAGCGGTACAGGATTGAACAGAAACCCATTATCGAATACACTGCGTTTCGGTTTATCATTCGATATTAAGTAACAACACTTTTTATAGTTAAAGAGCGCTCCGGTCATTCGGGGCGCTCTTTTTATTGTCCTACATTTACCCCATCTTTGCAAGCCTTATGACGTACAGAGCAGGAACAGGAATTGATTATCATCAACTGGCAGAAGGCCGGGATTTATGGATTGGAGGTGTACAGATTCCACACTACAAAGGTGCGGTGGGGCACAGTGATGCCGACGTATTGCTCCATGCCATCTGCGATGCCATGCTGGGGGCCCTGGCACTCGGCGATATCGGAAAACATTTTCCGGATACAGATCAGCGATACAAAGGCATCGACAGCAAAATTTTACTGGCGGAAACCCTCCGGTTGATCCAACAAAAAGGGTATCGGCCGGTAAATATAGATTCCACACTGGTGTTGCAATCTCCCAAAATTGCACCATACATACCCGCCATGCAAGAAGGAATGGCTGCTATCTTACGGTTACCCTTAAACGCAGTTTCTATTAAAGCTACCACACCTGAAAAAATGGGCTTTGCCGGAAGAGAAGAAGGGCTTTTCGCCTATGCGTCTGCGTTATTGATAAAACCCGATGCCATTGAAGTTCCGGTGATGCACCGCAGCTCCAATGCATTGCCAACATACGCTACAGCCGGTGCTGCGGGAATGGACCTCCGCGCATCCCTTGATGTACCGCTTACGTTGCAACCTATGCAACGCGCCCTCATCCCAACCGGATTGTATCTTGAAATTCCAGAAGGTTATGAAGCACAAATCAGGCCTCGCAGCGGACTGGCACTGAAACACGGAATCACCTGCCTCAATACACCGGGTACCATTGATAGCGATTACCGCGGAGAAGTGAAGGTGATGCTCATAAACCTCGGCAATGAAGCCTTTGATATTGAAAATAATGAACGCATTGCACAAATGGTTTTTGCTCCCGTAACCACGGCTTCGTGGAAACCCACCGAAAACCTCAGTGATACAGACCGTGGTGCAGGAGGCTTTGGCCACAGCGGCACACAATAAATGAACACTATGAAATGGTATTGGGCAATATGGTTGGTATTGATGTGTTACAGTTGTAAATCTACCCGAGATATTAAACGGGTGATTGAACCTAAAGACTATTCCGAAACATTCCGCGGAGGTAACGAATTGCCTTCGCATACACCGGCACTGAATGCACTTCGTAACAATTATATTCAATTCAATACTTTTTCTTCTAAAATAAAAGTGGACGCTGTTACGAAGGATGGCAAACAACCGGAAATCACCGCTGTGGTTCGCATGGTGAAAGACAGTGCCATCTGGATTTCATTATCCGCCACTTTTTTAAATATTGAAGTGTATAGGGTGTTGATCAAACCTGATCAGGTCATCCTCCTAAATAAACAGGATAAAATTGTACAATACCGCACACTTGAATACTTACAAGAAGTAACAGCACTCCCGGCTGATTTCAAAACATTGCAGGATATACTCATCGGGAATCCGGTGTATTTTGAAGAACCCGTACTGGCATCTAGAAAGCAGGGCAGTTTAATCATGCTCACTGCAGTGGGTGATGTATTCAAACATTTACTGGTGATGAACGACCACACCCATTTGCCGGTACACAGCAAACTGGATGATGTAAACGTAACGCGTAACCGCACAGCCACCATTTCATATTCTGATTATGAAAATGTACAAGGCATTTCCTTCTCTACATACCGGCACATTACCGTTGCAGAAAAACATAAAATTGATTTGCGACTGAAGTATAAGCAGGTGGAGTTTAACAAAGAATTATCAGTGGCATTCAACGTTCCAAAAAGCTATGAAATAAAATAGTTGTTTATTGTGAAGCAACTTTTAAGGATTGCATAGTATTTTTGACCAACACCCATTCACTATGAACAAATCCCTCATTGTATTCTTGATTGGTATTTTTTTCTCTCTGCATGCAATGGCACAACCCACACAGGAGCAGCTCGAAAAGCAGCGCCAGCAGCTGCGTAAAGAATTAGAAGAAACACAACAGTTGTTGAAACAGAATCAATCGAAACAAAAAGAAAATCTCGTTCAGTGGCAACTCATCAGTAAGAAGGTAAACCTTCAGGAAAGGGTAGTGGATAACATCAGTAAAGATTTACGGGAGTTAAGCAACGATATGTACACGTTGCAAAAAGAAATTAATCTCTATAACCGCATCCTCGATACATTGAAAAAAGAATACGCCAAGAGTATGGTGTATGCCTATAAAAACAGAAACAGTTCCGATTTTCTGAATTTCATTTTTTCTGCTGAGAGTTTTAATGATGCCATTAAGCGTGTAACGTATTTGCGCAGCTATCGAAATTATCGTGAAATGCAGGGGCAAAATATCATCCGCACACAGGAACAACGTCAGAAAAAAGTGGATGCCCTCAGTAAGATGCGTGTAAAGAAAAATGAAACCCTGCAAACACAGAATAGTGAACTTGAACAACTTGCTAAAGAACAAAAAGAGCGCGACCGCATCTTAGCAGAATTGAAAAAGCAGGGTAAAACGCTGAACAAGCAGGTGGCTTCCAAAAAAGCGCAGATGGATAAAGTGAACAAAGCCATTGCGGCAGCCATCAAGCGTGCACAGGAAGAAGCCATCCGCATTGCTAAGGCCAAGGCTGCGGCAGAAGAAAAAGAACGCAAACGCCTGGCAGATCTCGAAGCAAAGAAAGCCGCGGAAACCGGAACCACTTCTACTGTAAAAACTCCGGAAACTAAATCCAGGCCGATAGATGTGGATGTAACAGAACGGGGTAAGACCGTTCGAAAGCCCGGTGAGAGTGTACTTCTGAATGAAGACAATATTGCCCTCAATGCCAGCTTCGAAAAAAACAAGGGTTCCTTGCCCTGGCCAGTGGATAGGGGAACGGTGCTGATGCCGTTTGGCTCTACGAAACTACCGAGCGGTACAGTTGTACAGAATTTTGGTATCACCGTTTCTTCAGACGTAGGTACACCCGTTAAATCAATTTTTAACGGAACCGTAATTTCAGTAACCAATGTGGAAGATATGCAGGTAGTGATTGTACAGCATGGTAGATACTTTGTGAGTTACAGCAACCTGCAGGGAGTTACCGTGCAGACGGGGGATAAAATCACTACCGGAAAGGTTGTGGGTAAAGTGGCTCCCACCTACGATGGTATCGGCGCCATTGATTTCATCATCAGTGATGAGAAAATAAACTTCAATCCCGAGCACTGGTTAAGAAGCCGTTGATGTTTCCAGCAGGCGGGTATACAGCGCTTCGTACGTGGGGATGATGTGTTGAATATCGAATTTTTTTGCCTGAGCCAATGCCTGCTTTTTAAACAAACGATGGGTTTCATCATCTCCCAACACTTTGAATGCGTTGGCGGCCATGTCCTCCACATCGCCGATATCACTCATAAACCCGGAATAACCTTGAATGTTGATTTCAGGCAAACCTCCTGCGTTGGTGGAGATCACCGGTACTTCCGCCGCCATGGCTTCCAAAGCTGCTAATCCAAAACTTTCATATTCACTGGGCAGTAAAAACAAATCGGCTATTGGTAAAATATCCTCCATTTGTTCCTGTTTCCCCAAAAACTTTATGTCGGCACACTCTTCACAATGGCGTGTCATAGATTCTATATGCGGACGCTCAGGACCATCGCCTATAAGCAACAACTTCGCAGGGATTTGTTTTCTCAACAACAGGAAAGTTTTTACCACATCATCAACCCGTTTCACTTTTCTGAAGTTGGAAGCATGCACAATAATTTTTTCTCCGCCCGGTGCAATGAGTTTTTTAAAGGCATCTACCGGTTTTTTATTGAACCGTGCCACATCCACAAAATTATAAATCACTTCAATGGATTTGTGGATGTTGAAGTAACGGTAGGTTTCCGATTTTAAATTTTCCGACACTGCCGTGAGTACATCACTTTCTTCCATAGAAAAAGTTACCACGGGGCTGTACGTTTCATCCCTTCCCACCAGTGTAATATCCGTGCCATGTAAAGTAGTAATCACAGGAATATGTACATCCCGCTTTGCGAGAATTTGCTTAGCCATGTAAGCGGCCGATGCATGCGGGATAGCATAGTGTACGTGCAACAAATCAATTTGATGGTTGAGCACTACATCAACCATGGCTGAGGCCAGGGCCGTTTCATACGGAGGAAAATCGAACAGTGGATACGTGGGCACCCGTACTTCGTGATAGAAAATATTGGTATGAAATCCACTCAGGCGAACGGGTTGCTGGTAGGTGATGAAGTGGATGTTGTGGCCTTTATCTGCCAGTACCTTCCCAAGTTCGGTAGCCAGCACGCCACTGCCTCCAAAGGTGGGGTAACAAACGATAGCAATATTCATGGAAACGATTAAGGAATGCAATTTACCGATTAATTCCCTTTTCCGTTTGCAACAATTCAATATGTTTGTGTAACCTAAAATCCGGTTATGATACAGGACACCCCCGTAAAAAGCAAAAGTGTAATGAAAAAAATATTCCGATGGTTTATGATGATTGCCGTTGCTTTGCTGGCAGTGGTCATTTGGTGGAAATATTTTTATGTATTCGGACTGGGAGTAAAATCAGGGGAGTTGAATTACCTCGTGAAGAAAGGCAATGTATTTAAAACCTATGAAGGGAAGCTGATACAATCCGGCTTTCGTTCCAAAGCACCGGGCACTATCAACTCTTATGAATTTGAGTTTTCGGTAGTAAACGACAGCATTGCGGATATCCTGATGGCCAACAGTGGTAAGCATTTCGATTTAAAATATAAGGAATACAAAGGCACCATTCCCTGGCGCGGATATTCCAAGTATGTGGTATATGAAATCCTCAATATGAAGGATATTGAAAATTAATTTACCTGTTTTTTAAAAGCAGGAATACCGCAGGTTTTTTATGTAGGTCGGGTATATGTTTTTTCCACCCACTCACAGTTTGGGTTTGAATGTATTCATCTTCTCCAGTGATGTTCATTGCGATGCACAGCAATGTTTGCGGCGCACACACTTTCAGGAATGAATCGAGGAGCGATTTGTTTCGATAGGGCGTTTCAATGCAAATTTTAGTGGATTGATGCAGGGCGGAATTGTTTTCCAGCTCCTTAATTTTCTTTTCTCGTGCGGTGGCATCAATCGGCAGGTAACCCACGAACTCGAATTGTTGTCCGTTCATGCCACTGGCCATTAGCGCGAGCAGGATGGCGTTGGGCCCTACATAGGGGCGAACGAGGGCGTTGGCATGTTGTGCGGCGGCAACGAGTTTTTGTCCGGGATCGGCTACGCCGGGGCATCCCGCTTCACTGATAATGGCAACGTGTTTTCCGGCTATCAGGGCGTTAAGGAAAGGTTGAAGCACGGCGTCTTCTGCTTCGTGTATGGTATGCCATTCGAATGCGTCAATTTCGATGTTACGGTCGAGTTGTTTGAGGAACCTTCGGGCAGTGCGTTCGTTTTCTGCGAAAATAACCGAGCAATGTTTGATGGCGGGCAAGATGTAAGCGGGTATACTTTGCATGCCGTTTACGTGCAGCAGCGATGGGATGAGGTGTACGGTGCCGGTCATGATAGAATCACATTTTTCTTTTTAGCGGAGAGGATACTGAGGGTAGCAGCCACCACAGCGTAGCTGGGCGCAAGCAGCCAACCTACAATGGGGATGAGGTGCATACCGTAATACACCATACCGTTGCCGATAGCGAGGCCTTTATGATGGCCTACAAAACGGATGCTTTCGTGGTAATTGAGGTTGTTACGTTCGCTGTTATAATCGAGCATGGAGAAGCCCACATAATAGAACTCTACAAACAGTGCAATGAGGGGCGTTATCCAACCGGCAAACGGGATCAGCGATAGCACAAAAAGAGAAGCCAGGAATAGGGTTTGCCAGAACAGGTTGCGCAGGGCAAGGCGCACGCCGCGTACAATATCAGACAACAGCTTGGGGAAATTGAATGGAAAGTCTTTGCCTTCCATAATGTTTTCCGTTTTTTCACTGAGATAAGCGAATACCGGGGAGCCAATGATAAGGAAGATATATTTGAACAGTGAAAAGTAGAAGAGCAGTAAAATAAAGTGGATGATGATTTGCGCCAGTATATAGAAAAACTTCAGCCATCCACCCTGAATGTTGCTGAGCCATTTTTGTATTTCGCTGTGCTGCAGCATAAACTCAACCATGAAGTTGCCTGTTTTCCAAAAGAAGTAGATGCCGGTAACAAACAGCAGCAGGTAAATGATACCCGGTATGATGATCCATTTCCATAAACGGTGTTTCACGATGAAGCGATGAGCCTCCACGTAAGATTGTATGGCGATGATAATTTCTTTCAGCATAAATGGTGGCTAAAGGTAAAAAACAAAAAGTTATCATCTTGAAGGTTATCAGATACTTCTCTATTACCTGTGAAAACCTTCATTCAATCATTTAAACAGAAAGGAAAGGAAGTGGAAGTTATCAATTTTAATGACATACTTTTAATGATTTATTCGGGGCTTTGTAAATGAAAGCCAACGGTCTTGCATTTTATACATTTCACCCAATGTAAAAAACAGCGTGTCATTACCTGACTTTAATACCAGATTGGTTTCAACAGCGTAAATGTTTAATTCTTTATTCATCAATCTTTCGCCGGTTTCCTCTCGGCCTATATACTCCAGTTGTTCCAGTTGGTTATAAGATTTCAACTCATGTTTGAAGTTCAATAATTTTTGGAAGTATTTTTCCTGGAGGTCATTGCGAACATCTGCCTTCATGGCCCTGAGTTTTTTAGGGATTCCTCCAATATGGATATCGTGCTTTTCCATATACTTCAATGTTGATTCATCAGGTGTTATTTTATAACAATAACTCCTCAGGCTATCATCCGACGCTTTTAAATAAGTGGAGAAATCAGCAAACAGTTTATCTAAATCCTGATAGCCTTCTTTTTTAAATTCACATCCTGTAAGAAAAATGAGAAAGAGGAAACCTATCATCCGGCGAGTACGTAGAAAAAATGAATCTATCATGTGTTCGAAAAAATATATCTGTGTATAGTATAAAAAAAACCTCCGGCAAATGGAGGTTAAATATCTTGAAAGTGCAGGGTTTAAAACTTAGGACAAGGAATTCCTCTTGTTTCAACCGGACGATGAATGTAGATGACAGAAATTTCTGAGCCGCCGCGGTTGTTGGTGGCTGCTTTGAGGGAACTCACGTTTACATCGTAGCTGGCACCAATGCGCAAACCACCCACTTCCAATCCTACATACGGAATGATGGCATCATTGAGGCGCATCCAGGAGCCGATGTATACATTGGTAGGACGCTCTTCATCGCCTCCCGCTAACAATCCTACCGCGCCACCAAACATGGTTTCGCTGGCTTTGTTCTGCATTTGGTGGATGAAGGAGGTACTCACACTCACCACATCGGTAACCGGGAAGGAACCCCCGCCATGCACCGTTAAACGGCCGGTGAGGTACCAGTTCTGATCTTTGAACCCTACCTTGGGTTTGTTGATATGGTACATAGATGCACCAATGTAGTAGTTATTGAGCCCGTTGGTTGATCCGGAGAACAATAAACCGGCATTAAAATCGAAATAATTTTGGTTGTTACCGTTTTGCAACACTTCGCCGGACGCACCGGTGAAACCGTTTTGCTGCAGCATACTCTCAAATGTGAGTTTGGAAATGTCGAGGTTCATGCTGCTGTACGTTCCTTGAAAACCAACGCCAATGGTGTTGAAGCCATCTGCATCGAGGGCTTTATGGTACGATAATGAAAGAGAACCGTAGTTGAGTTTAAGCTGGCTGTTGGCACTGGCATCCGAAACGCCTGAAATACCCAACCCGAATACATCCCCTTCGGGAATGCGGTTCTTCAGAATCGGCAGATCGAACGAGGCACTGGTGGTAACATACGCCTTGGGAATGGAGGGCCACTGATCTCTGTGGTTAGCAGCCAAACGCCAAACACCGTCGAATTTTCCTGTAAACGCCGGATTTAGGGTTAACGGAGAGGCAAAAAACTGTGAAAAATGCGGATCCTGCGCCGAGGCAGCGTACGATAGCCCAACCACTGTGCAAAGTGACAAAATGAATTTCCTCATAAAAAACCGATTCAAGTGTATAAAGATAGGTTTTTGCAGCTAATTGCTGCAAGGCTCCGGGTGATAATTGTAAAATTTATCCCAAATTCAGGAGGTACTTCACCTGTGCAACGATTGGTTTTCAACTAATTCTGAATTTTTGGGCCGTACGCCAGATCACCGGCATCGCCCAGGCCGGGAACGATGTATCCTTTAGCAGTTAGCTCATCGTCAATAGCACCGCACCAGATGTATGCGCCAGGGGCTTCGCGCAGTACGTACTCTATGCCCACGGTGCAGGCTATGGCGCACACAATGTGGATGTCTTTCAAGGTGCCTTCTTTCTTTAAATAGTGGATGGTTTTTACCAAAGAGGCACCGGTGGCCAGCATGGGATCGCTGATGATGAGTACGCGGTTGTTGATTTCAGGGCAGCTCATATATTCCATTCGGATTTCAAAACTACCATCGGGATGGTGTTTGCGGTACGCGCTTAAAAATGCATTATCGGCCTTATCAAAATAATTCAGCAGCCCGTTGTGCATACCCAAACCGGCACGCAGTACGGTAGCCAGTACCGGTTGTTCTTTGAGTACTTTACAAGTGGCAGTGCCCATGGGCGTGGTAACCTCAATATCGGTAGTTTCCATCTGTTTGCTGATTTCATAACCGATCACTTCGGCTACGCGTTCGAGGTTTCTGCGGAAACGCATCCGGTCGTTTTGAATGTCAATATCCCTGAGTTCGCTAATCCAGTTGCTCACCAGTGAATGATGCTCGCTTAAGTTTCTTACCATATTCGATGCTGCTTTGGCGGTTAACAAAACTATCATAAAATTCTCTTTATTGATGCATAAATCCGCCGACAGATTTATTTTTATGCAAACAACTGCACATGCGTACCATTTTGTTTTCCCTGATTGCCTTATTGTGGATGTCTTGTTCCTCCGAATCTAAAAACCGCTCAGAAGAGGCGAAGTATGAGGAAAGCCGTGAATCTATTGAGCAAATAGAGCAGAAAAAGCCTGCTCGTTTTTTAAAGGCCACCGTAAAGCGGAAGAAAAATATTGTAGGACAAACCGTAGTGCGTGGTACTATTGAAAATACGGCTACAGTAGTTTCGTATAAAGACATTGAAATTAAACTGCGGTTTTACAGTAAAACGGGTGCATTGCTGGAGGAAGACACCGATAAGGTGTATGAATCGGTGGGGCCGGGCAGAGAAGCCTCATTCAAATTGAAATATTTTGCACCGAAGGACACGGATAGTGTATCCGTAACCGTTATAGGAGCCGCGATTGCCTCATAACAGTTTAAACTGGTCTCCGTCGAACAGCCCCTGATCACTCAACTTCAAATGTGGAATGACCAGTAAGGCCATGAATGAAAGGGTCATAAATGGAGCGGTGAGGGTACTACCCAATTTATTTTTTACAAACTGATCGAGGGTGGTGTAGGTTGCTGCTACCTTATAACCTTCCTGATGGCTCATGAGTCCGGCCACCGGCAGCGGCAATACATGTTCCGAAGTAGCATCTACAGCAGACAATCCACCGCGGTTTTCTATGAGCAGGTTTACGGCGCGGCACATATCCTCGTCGGAGGTTCCTACTACAACCAAATTATGGCTGTCGTGCGCTACGGAGGAGGCCATGGCACCGTGTTTGAGGTCAAAGTTTTTGATAAAGGCCACAGCCGGCGGGGCAGGGTGGTAGCGGTTGATGACGGCTATTTTTAAAATATCATTTTTGGTATCGGCCACATAACATCCGTTTTCGATGCGTGGAGTTACGGAAAGTTTTTCAGTGATGAGTTGTCCGTTTAACGCACCTATCACCGGTAAGGCCGGTTGATTATCTGCGTTTATGCGTAACTGTTCGGTAGTGAGTGGATTGCATTCAAAGCGGTTAATGGGAGTGGCGGGTGTGGTTGATATCAGGGATTCTCCATTTTGGGCCACGGTTTCTCCGTTGATGACGGTTTCAAGGACGTTACATTCCTGAAGGTTGTTCACTACAATAAAATCGGCTGCATCGTTCGGGCGGAGCAAACCCACCTGCATATTGTAATGCAACACCGGATTCACACAGGCGGCGCGCAGTGCTTTCCAGGGATCTATACCGTACTGAATTGCGCGTACATATAACTGATTGATATGTCCTTCGAGGAGACTGTCCGGATGTTTGTCGTCTGAACAGAACATCATATGGTCAGCGTGGTGGTGCAAGAGGGGGATGAGGGCGTCGAAGTTTTTGGCGGCACTGCCTTCGCGGATGAGGATTTTCATGCCGAGTTGCAATTTATCTTCCGCTTCTTCCAGAGTGAAACATTCATGATCGGTGGAGATACCGGCGGCAATATAGCGGGCTGCATCCTTGCTCCTGAGCCCGGGCGCATGGCCATCAACCGGTTTGCCATATTTTTTAGCCAGGGCTATTTTCTGCATCACTGCTTCATCATGGTTCAATACACCGGGGAAGTTCATCATTTCACTGAGGTAGAAGATATCGGGATGTTGCAACAGGGCATCTACATCCTGCACGGTAATTTCATCTCCGGCTGTTTCAAATGTAGTAGCGGGTACACAACTGGGGGCACCAAAATGAAATTTAAAAGGAACGGTTTTGCCGTTTTGAATCATGAATTGTACACCTTCCATTCCACATACGTTGGCAATTTCGTGAGGATCGCTGATGGTGGCCACGGTGCCGTGTACAACGGCCATTTTTGCAAATTCTGACGGTACAAGGAGAGAGCTTTCCACATGTACGTGGGCATCCACAAAACCGGGCATGATGTACGGTTCACCTTTGCGTGGAGTAGATTCAACCGACGCCACAGAAAGAATACGTTTATCCGTGTACGTTATGGTACCGTAAAAAATGTGTTGGTTCAAAATATCAACGATGTTACCGGAACGGGTTTGCATACAATTATTTTAAGAGGTCAGGTCTTTTTTCTTTGGTTCGTGCCACGGATTGTTCGTAGCGCCATTCATCAATCAGTTTGTGATTGCCACTCATGAGCACCTCGGGTACGCGCCAGTTTCTGAACACTTCGGGGCGGGTGTACACGGGTGGCGCCAGCAGGTCGTCTTG